>JAGBFY010000471.1 GCA_017936245.1 Kiritimatiellia bacterium | reverse complement strand
TCCCAACAAAAGAAGGAGAGCGATGATCAGCCGGGCATAGAAGTTCTTCACGAACATGAAAAGCATGGCCGATACGCCCCAGCAAATGCCGATGTGCGCCAGAACGCTGTCATAGCGCAGCCTCTCAAACTGAAAAGAAAAGAGCGCAGTTCCAAACTGTCCGAGAGCAATCAGCACAGTAACACGCAATAAAAGCTTCCGCAATATCTGACCTGCGGTACGCCCTTTCGCCACCTGACTCGCATACGAGAAAGGCCATGCAACGCCGGCAAGAAACAGAAACAAGGGGAATATCGTATCGTGATGCCTGAAGCCGTGCCATATCACATGGGTCATCTGTGTCGCGAGCCAGCAATCCTTGCCGAACCCCAACAGCTGGCAAAGCGCAATCAGCGCTCCCGAAAATCCCATGATGAACAGCATATCCGCTCCGCGCAATGCATCAAGCGACATCAAACGGTCGGTCTTGTTTTCAACGTTCTTCATTGCCCCCCTTAAAACACAATTTACGACGAAGCATCTCCTATCGGGAGTACATTCCATAAAGCGCTAACCACGGAAAGAACTGTTACATTCTTTCCGTGGCGCACTTTGATGCCATTCATTAAATCCATCAGGCGTTGTACGTGGCAGCCGATGTGTTGCCGCCGTGTCCCGTCCAGTTCGTGTGGAAGAATTCTCCGCGCGGCTTGTCGAGGCGCTCATAGGTGTGCGCACCGAAGTAGTCGCGCTGAGCCTGAAGGAGGTTCGCCGGGAGACGCTCCGTGGTGTATCCGTCGAAGTAGGAAAGCGCGGAGGTCATCGTGGGGGCTGGAATGCCGTATGCGAGAGCCGCAGAGGCGACTTCGCGCCATGCAGGAACGAGCTTCTCGATCGTCTCCTTGAAGTAGGGATCGAGGAGAAGGTTTGAAAGCTCAGGATTCTTGTCGTAGGCTTCCTTGATCTTGCCGAGGAACACGCTGCGGATGATGCAGCCGCCACGCCACATGAGCGCGATGCCGCCGTAGTTGAGGTTCCATCCATAGGTCTTCGCGGCGGTACGCATGAGCGTATAACCCTGCGCGTAGGAGACGATCTTTGAAGCATAGAGAGCCTGGCGGATCGCCTCGACGAATGCTGCCTTGTCGCCCTTGAACTCGGGAATCTTGCGTCCGTAAGCCTTGGCGGCGACGACGCGGTCAGCCTTCATTGCGGAGAGGCAGCGCGCAAACACGGCCTCGCCGATGAGCGTGAGCGGCACACCTTCATCGAGAGCGGCGATACCGGTCCACTTGCCCGTACCCTTCTGCCCGGCCGTATCAAGGATGTTCTCGACGAGCGCGGAACCGTCCTCATCCTTGTATGCGAGAATGTCGCGGGTGATCTCGATAAGATAGGAGTCGAGCTCGGTGGTGTTCCACTTCTTGAAAACCTCGTGCATCTCATCATCGCTCATTCCAAGCAGATCGCGCATGAGCTGGTAGGATTCGCAGATAAGCTGCATGTCACCGTATTCGATGCCGTTGTGGACCATCTTGACGAAGTGGCCAGCGCCGTTCTCGCCCACCCAGTCGCAACAAGGCGCGTCGTTCTCCACCTTGGCGCAGATGGCCTGGAAGATCGGCTTCACGAACGGCCATGCCGCAGGCGAGCCGCCAGGCATCATGCTCGGACCCTTGAGAGCGCCCTCTTCGCCGCCGGAAACGCCCGTACCGACATAGAGTAGCCCCTTCTCCTCGACATACTTAGTGCGGCGGATCGTATCCGGGAAGTGGGAGTTGCCGCCGTCGATGAGAATGTCGCCAGGTTCAAGAAGCGGAATGAGCTGGTCGATCATTGCATCAACTGCTGCGCCGGCCTTGACCATCATGAAAACCTTGCGCGGCTTCGCGAGCGCATTCACAAATTCCTGCATGGAGTGCGCACCGATGATATTCTTATCCTTGGCTCGACCGTTGACGAACGCATCAACCTTCTCGACAGTACGGTTGTAGACCGCAACAGTGAATCCCTTGGATTCCATGTTCATGATGAGGTTCTCGCCCATGACGGCGAGACCGATAAGACCAATATCTGCCTGCTTCATCGTTTTTCCTTTCTGGTGTTTAATCCACTTTCTACAGAAACGTCACTCATTGTACCATATTTACCCGAAAATGGGACACACTTCGCCCAATGAAATTATTTTGGCAAACTGGATACGTCCTACAGGTGTTCCTTTGCTGGAGCGACGCGGTTGCCAGGCAGGAATCGAAGCAGGTTCTTGAGTCTAAGGGACATTGTCGCATCAGCAACATTGGAAGCTGGAAGCTTTGTCACGAACGCCAACCGCTCAAGAGTTATGCCGATTGAAGGAACCGCTTTCAATATGGAGGATTCCTCAAGTGTCATCATTGGTTTTACCTTTGGCGCTATGGCTTTCCTTGGCTTTTCAGAAACATCCGCCACGATTGCACCCGCGTTTCCCGCTGAGTGCCGGACGTTCACTGCCACAGGAACATCAGCGGTGGCTGCAACGACGTCCTTGGCGGATGTGACCATGGTCGCCCCTTCACGTATCAGCTTCCAGCATCCTGCGGAACTCTTCGAGTCGAGGTTCGCAGGAATCGCCATCACACGGCGTCCGAGCTTCTTCGAAAAATCGCAGGTGATAAGCGTTCCGCTCTGCAACGGACACTCCACCGCCAACGTTCCACGCGCAAGCGCAGCGACGATACGGTTGCGTTGCGGAAACGTCTTCTTCCCCGGCGGAAATCCGAACGGATACTCGCAAATGACCGCTCCACCGGATGTGACGATCCTTCGTCCCAACTCACGGTTATCCTCCGGGAAAAACTTGTCGATAGCGCCACCCAGAACGCCGATCGTGACACCTCCTGCCGCAAGGGCGCCTCTGTGCGCATAGGCATCGATTCCTGTCGCAAGGCCAGATATCACGCTCATGCCGTTGCGCACAATGCCAGCCGAGAATGATTCGGCCATATCCGTTCCGTACAAGGTTGGAAGACGCGTCCCAACAACGGCAATCCCCGGCATTGAAAGCACGTCCGCATTACCCGCCACATACAGCACAAGTGGTTTTGACGGCAAATCGTTGAGCAACTGCGGATACCGACTGTCGCAACAATCTATCAGGGTTACTTTCTTCTTTTTCGCTAATGCAATCTCTGCCGCCCAATCAACTGGTTTCCCTTCCCAGTTCAGCTTATCCGGAAATGATTCCCAAGCGGCGACGGCACTGCCATGCCGTTTTATCAGAGCCTCCAATTTTACGGCACCAATATCAGGCACCATATTGAAGGCGACGTATGCCTCATGTTCTGTCATGAACAAAACTGGCGGAGGAGGGGGGATTTGAACCCCCGGTACGGAGTTTAAACCGTACGACGATTTAGCAAACCGCTGCCTTCAGCCATTCAGCCACTCCTCCTAAATCGAAAAACGCCGCATATGATATCATAAACCAGACAATCTTGCAAACGTTTAGAGCCACTATTTTTAAATGGTGAACTTTTCGGCAAGCTCCTTGGCTTCAGGATGGTGCCAGGCGTCAAGAGTAATCTTGCGGCCATCGTTCATGGTTACGCGAAGGATACCCTTCTTGCCCCAAAGACGGCGGTCGACGCTCCTGACCTCCTTGAAGAACGCATCTCGCCCCAAAGTGAGCGTTCCGACCATCTTATCGTCGTCCCAGGAAAGCGTCTCCTTTCGCACCTTGAGCAGATGGCAGCCTATCGCAAGTGCGGCAATGAACGCCAAGGACGCGAACTGGTACTGACGCTTGATGGCGTTCACCTTCTCCTGTTCGGCGTTCTCGACGTTCTTGTGGTGCTTTTCGCAGAACTCGACTGCATCCATCTTAGGATAGACAACCGATCCGTCATACACGAACCAGCAGCCGAGCGCCGCCATCAGGAGCGTTACTCCCAGATGGCGGATGAAGAACTCGCGGTTGAGGGTGAAACTCTTCATGAGCGGCCCTGCACCTTGCGGTAGCGCATGATGAGCGCATTGGTTGACGAATCGTGCGCAAGCTCAGGCTTATCGGACGTGAGATCCTCAAGCACGTTCTTCGCAAGCACCTTACCAAGCTGTACGCCCCACTGGTCGAACGAGAATATGTTCCAGATCACACCCTGCACGAACACCTTGTGCTCGTAGAGCGCAACGAGTGCACCAAGAGTTTCAGGTGTAAGCTGATCGGCGAGAAGCGTGTTCGTAGGACGGTTCCCTTCGAACGTCTTGAACGGAACGAGCTTCTCCGGATCGCCTTCCGCACGGCACTGCTCAGCGGTCTTGCCAAAAGCAAGAGCTTCCGTCTGGGCGAAGAAGTTAGCCATGAGCTTGTCGTGGTGGTCGGCAATCGGATTGTGCGATTTGCAGAAGCCGATGAAGTCGCAGGGAATAAGGTGCGTACCCTGATGGATGAGCTGATAGAAGCTGTGCTGTCCATTCGTGCCGGGTTCGCCCCACTCGATCGGACCAGTCGTATAGGTCACGCTCTTGCCGTCCTTCGTGACAGCCTTGCCGTTCGACTCCATGTCCATCTGCTGGAGATAGGCGGGGAATCGGCTCAGGTACTGGTCATACGGGAGAACCGCATAGCTCTCCGCTCCGTAGCCGTTGGAATAGAGGATCCCAAGCAGCGCAAGGATAACGGGAAGGTTCTTCTCGAACTTCG
>JAGBFY010000470.1 GCA_017936245.1 Kiritimatiellia bacterium | reverse complement strand
TGCGCGGTGGCATAGATCGTGTTGACGTGGAGGTGATATACGGTAATGACCTTGAGCGACGCTTCGCTGGAGTCGTCGGGGCAACGCGCACTGCGGGGAAGAGGTCGTTTGGTGCGGACATGGCGATGGTCTGGTACGGTGGGAGCCAGCACGATGGCCTGTGGGAGTCGCGCTGGAGAACGTCGCTTTACCATGCCTGGCTGCGCGGTGCCGATCCAGTGTATGCCGAACACGGCGTCATGGACTACAATGCACTCGGCAAGAATTTCGGCAGGAACCATCCGAACGTGGTTCGCTTCCGCAAAACCCTCGGCGAATTCGCCGATTGGGCGAAGAAACAGCCGCGAGCCGCGGGGCTTCCTATCGCGGCTGTTGCAGCGATTCAGGGGCGGTTTGATGGATTTGTTGGCGGCTGGCAGACCCACCTCTGGGGACAGAGGCGCAATGAAGCCTGGCGTATAGGCGCACCTGAACGCGCATGGGAGATTTTTGATGGTCTTTACCGCCGTCGCCGCTGGGAGGATCGCTATAAATGGGGTGATTCAGATTACTCAGGAAACCCTCCGCTCGGACAGGCGGATATCCTTCCTTACGATGCTCCGGAATTGAAGTGGAAAGGGTACAAGACGCTCTTTTTCCTCGGGCGGAACTCAATGGACGAAACTCTTCACGCGAAACTTGTCAATTTTGTCCGCAATGGTGGTACTCTTCTTCTGAGCGCCTGCCATCTTGATGTTTCCGACCGACCTGGCGAGGCGTTCCGACCTTTCCGCAATGGAGATTGGCGGGAACTGACCGGACTCAAGATGCTTCCCGGAAAAGAGACCCGGATGGATTATGGAATCAAGTTCACTGCGGCTCCCGAACGATGGAACCTTACCCTATGGGGACCAGTCTGCGATCCGTGGTTCACAGACGGAGGTTTCCGCATGCCGGTTTTCGAGAATTACGGCGCGACACCCCTTGCCGTCACCTCGAAGCGGTTTGCCGATCCGAGAGGGTTCGATCCTGAAGCAAAGCCTGTATTGTATTCGCACCGGATCGGGAGCGGCACGGTCGTGTTCCTCGCTTCATTGGATTCCCCGGGCGCCGAGAATGTGCGTCCGCTGTACGAACATCTGGTCTCGCGCGCAATGGACGCGACGGATACCTGGCCCAAGGTCGATTCTTCCGACCGGGTCCGCTGGGCCGTCTATCCCGGCGGCAAAACGTATTTCCTCAATACGGAGAACCGGCGCAGCGAGGAAGTCGTCGTTAAAATGTCTCCAAACGCCGGGGAAATCCGTTTTACGCTTTCTCCCGGTGAATTCAAGGAACTCGACCGTTCGCAGATGTCCGTTACTTTGTCCTTTGACGATGGGCTTAAGTCTCATCTGACTGATGTCGCTCCGCTTCTCGAAAAGCGCGGTTGGCGTGGAATTTTCGCTGTTGTCCCAAAATGGGTGGGCAAGAATGAAGCTCGTCTCGATTGGAATGACGTCAAGGAACTGATGCGCAGGGGACATGAAGTGGCACTGCACGGCAATACCCATGCCAATCTCGCTAAACTTACGATAGAGCGCAAGTTTGAGGAACTCAAGAGTGAAATTCTGGACGGATGCGACACAATGGAGAAGATGACAGGTGTTCGTCCAAAACTTTTTGTTGCGCCCTACAGCTCTATTTCACCAGAAGCGGCGAAGATCATTAAGGAGGCCGGACTTACGTTGCTTCCTGTGCAACGGCGCAACTTCGGCTGCGACACCCCAGCGGGCACTGCACACGGGGTTGGTGCGTATCTTGATGCCGAGTCCGCAGGAGGAGCCGAATACTGCGACATTCTGGTGCACGGGATAGACCGCAAAAGCGGGGGCTGGCGCGCATTTGACGATATCTCATCGTTTGAATGCCATCTGGACGAGATTGCCGCACGCCCTTGGGTCAAGATTGTTGTAGGGGATGAAGCCCGCAGGGCGTACCCTCGGTCGGATCTTGATTCGCTTGTATGTGTGGATGACCGCGTATTGCATCGGGACTGGTATGAAAAGCCGCTCTCTGACAAAGAGATGGCCAATCTGAAGAAGACCGCAAATGACATTATGTGCTGTCGCTTCAAGGAGTGCACAACTCCATACCATTTCACCACGCATCACATAGACTGGAACATCAATCCCACACACAACGCCTACCGCGAATGGCCTTGGCAGTTTGCGCGTATGCGATTCCTGCCGAAACTGGCGGAGTACTATGCGCGTTCGGGCGATGAGCGCTGTGCAGCGGCATTCGTAAAGATAGTTTCGTCATTCATCGACCAAATGCCGCCGCCAGACCATTCGATGCCTCCGTATTCGACCGTCTCGTGGCGTACGTTGGATACGGGGCTTCGCGCCACATCTCTCGCGGCGGCATATCCCGCCTTTGCCCATTCGCCGAAACTCACGAACGATTTCAAACGCAGGTTTTTTGCGTTCCTCCACGAACACGCGTTGCGCGTTATCCCTTCCATGACACAGAACAACTGGCGCGTGATGGAGCTTCGCGGGCTTATTGATATTGCGCTGGTTTTCCCAGATCTCCCCGAGGCGGACGAATGGAGGCAGTTTGCCGAACGCGAACTTGAGAAGATGCTCTTCTCTCAGTTATACCCGGACGGATTTCAGTTCGAACTCTCCACCGACTATCACACCATAATCGATTCCGACTACGGAGCGATCTTTGACCGCTACCGCACGGTCGGACGTGAGCCGCCCGGGTACATACTCAAGGGATTGGAGCTTGCCTATGAACTCTATCCGAGACTTACTCGTCCGGACCGCAGACTGCCGCAGCTCAACGACGGTGGTGCAGCAAAGATAATTCCCCGAATGAAGAGGGCATTGCATTTCTATCCGCACCGCGAGGATTTTCGCTGGTTTGCGACGGACGGCGCGGAAGGCAGACCTCCGGAATACCTTTCATATGCATTCCCGTGGTCGGGTGCGGTCGTGTTCCGCGATTCGTGGAGGCGCGACGCTGTGTGGGGCTACGTTGATATGTCGCCGTTCGGCTATAGCCACCAGCATGAGGATAAACTCAATTTCCTGCTTTTCGCGTATGGGAAGGAGATGCTGACCGATGCGGGGAACTACGAATACGACACTTCCGAGATGCGCAAGTATGTGATATCGACCCGGGCCCATAATACGGTCATGATAGACGGCAAGGAACAGAACAACCGCAAGACCTGGCGCTGGTCGCAGGATATGCTCCAGAAAAAGGCGGATTACGAGTTTGAGTCCCGAGCGAACAGCGAGATTGCAAAGGCGTCGTTCACAGGGGGGTATGGAACTGGAGCGGAATATACCGACAAGGTTACGCATACGCGTACAGTGGAGTTCATCAAGGGCGATCAGCCGTATTTCCGCGTTATCGATGAACTTGCCGCGACCGACGGCAAGGAGCATTCCTACGAACAGATGTGGCATCTTGAGAAATGCGCACTTGACCTCAAAAAGACTGCGTTCTCTGCCGATTTCGGGGACGGAGTCTTTCTCGACGCTGCATTTGTAAGCGACAACGGTGAACTGACAGATATGATGGGCTTGAAGAAACCGGTTTTTCAGGGCTGGAAACCGATATGGGCTGAAGGTGACAATGAACACCGTCCCATTCACACGCCCGTGCTGAAGGGGACGTTCAAGGGTAAGGCGAAGATTGTCAGCGAATTCCGCCCTCGTCGCCGGTAATTGACTCATGCTCCAGGTCTATGATATCATGAGGGAATTCAAATGAAAAGATTCGTCCTCGCAAACGGGGTTTCAAAGGAGTCTCAAATGAAATTAAATACATTGACGCTTGCTCTGACGGTGTTTGGGATTGTGCTGAGTTCAGCCGCCGGTACGTTAAACTATAATTTTGACGGAAGCG
>JAGBFY010000469.1 GCA_017936245.1 Kiritimatiellia bacterium | reverse complement strand
GGCTCATTCCTTTGTCGAGTTGGGCTTCTGCGCGTCGGTCACCCTCCGCACAGCCAACCTTCCTAACGGCATGTCGTTTTCGTTGCCGTACAGCTTCCTTTCATTCTGTTAGCTCTGCCGAGCTTTGCTTGGCGCACCATCTTTGTCTTCCTTTCATTTCTTTTGTATTTTGCCAAACTCATGCTTTCGAATCAGGCATGCTAATCTGCTAGGACGTTACATTCCAGTAATCTGACAACTTTTTTCACACCACATTCAACACAAAAAGAAATGTGGTATGCCTTTCAAAATCATCAGGCCTAATCCTCCAGAACGGTGTGAATAATACCAGATACTACCTTCCAATACAATAATAATAAGAAAAGCGTACTTTGAGAAATACATTGCCTATCTCTGCGACATGTTGCATGGCTGAAAACGCCATCATGACAGCAAACCCCTATTCACACGTCGGGGGTGTCGTCCGGCAAAACAAATTCAGATACAATGGATACATTTCATGCCAGATGCCATCGAAACCATGGTCGCATTGACTATGACAACACACCACTTTTGAAAATCCACAATTTTCATTTAAAGTGTCATGTGCGGACTGCGGGGGAAAGATATACTGGCAGGGGTTCGCGCACGAGGACATCAGGATGCGCGAGCGCAATGCGGGCAAGTTCCCCTGCGGACGGCGGACGGCTTCCGGCATAGCGTTCACCGGACACCTCCTTGAGAGTCTCCCCGATGCGTGCGCCGTCGGACGTAAGAACCGTCGCCGCTTCGGAAACTGCGGCGGCAAGATCTTCCCTCTGCACAAGGCGGAACCCGGAAACCATCTTTGCGCCTTCGTACACCACAACCCAGAAAAGCCCGCGGCGCGCATCGCCGACAACCGCCGTGAGTCCTGCGGCACCGGCAAGTGCCGCCGCGCTCGGCAGACCGTAAACGATCGATTCCTGCGCAAGTTCCGGACGTTTCGCTTTGATTCCAAGCGCCAGCCCCTGCGCAAATGCAAGTGCGCCTCGTATCCCCGCAAACGAGCCGGGGCCTGTCCCCACGACAATGCGGTCCAATCCGGAGAATTCGAGACCATGCTCCGCAAGAAAATCACGAATCTTCACGGGCCAATCCGCACTGCGGGCGTCAGCCCCTTCGAAAACCCTCTCGAAAACGCCGCCGTCCGTCGCCAAGGCAACGGACTGCGCGTCTGTGGAACGGTCTATGGCAAGCAGGTTCATCGATCCGCTCAGGTGGTGGATTCCTTGGCCTTCATCTGAAGCCACGCCTCAATAAACGGCTGGATGTTTCCGTCCATGACTCCATTCACGTCGCTCGTCTCGCATTCGGTACGCAGATCCTTCACCATCGTGTACGGACAGAACACGTAGGAGCGGATCTGGCTACCCCAGCCGTTTTCGGACTTCGCCCCGTAGAAGCGGTCCATTTCGGCCTTCTTCTGGTCTTCGTAGTATTCGTACAGCTGGGCGCGCAGCATGTTCATGGCCTTTTCCTTGTTCATGTGCTGCGAACGTTCCTTCTGGCAGGCCACCACGATTCCGGTGGGAAGGTGCGTAAGGCGCACAGCGGAGTCGGTCTTGTTCACGTGCTGGCCGCCCGCACCGCCGGAGCGATAGGTGTCGATACGGAGATCCTCATCCTTGATCTCGACGTCAATCTCCTCGTTGATCTCGGCGACGGTCTCCATCGAAGCGAAAGACGTCTGGCGGCGCTTGTTCGCATCGAACGGCGAAATGCGCACGAGACGGTGGATGCCGCGCTCGGCCTTCAGCATGCCGAACGCATACGGCCCTTCGACGCGGAAGTACACATCCTTCAATCCGGCTTCTTCGCCCGGCTGGCTGTCGTACTCTTCGATCTTCCAACCCTGGTTCTCGGCATAGCGCTGATACATGCGGTAGAGCATCGCCACCCAGTCGCAGGCCTCGGTGCCGCCCTGTCCGGCATGGAGCTTCACGAACACGTTGCAGGCGTCGAACTTGCCACCGAGAAGCGACTGCATGCGGATCTTGGCGAAGAATCCGTCCGCCTTTGCGCATTCCGAAAGCGTATCTTTGAGCGCGTTCTGCTGGCTCGTCTGGTCGCTTTCCATTTCGGCGAGCTCGAGCATGACACCCGCATCCTCGACCGTCTTAACAAGCGAATCGAACGGAATCGTGTAGGCGCGTTCGGCGTTCGTGGCGGCGATGACTTCCTTCGCCTTCGCCTGATTGTTCCAGAAATCCGCGCTCGCCTGCTGTTCCTCAAGCTCCGCAAGCCTCTTGCGGCGGTCCTCGATCCCGACATATTCGGCCATCTCTGCGACGGACTGCTTCAGCGCCTCAATACGCGCCCTTACCTCCTCCGTTTCAAGGAGTTTCTCTTTTGTAGGTTCTGCCATGATAATTATTCCAAATGAAAATCGGCAGACATTTTACCAAATATGGTATAATCGTGCCAATCATTTCAAAGGAAAAACATCATGGTTCGCGTTAACGAAAACTACCTCAAGATACAGTCCAGCTACCTCTTCACCGAAATTGCACATCGCGTGAAGGCGTTCTCGGAGAAAAACCCCTCCGCAAAGATCATCCGTCTCGGCATCGGCGATGTCACGGAACCCCTTCCGCCCGCAGTCATCGAGGCGATGCACAAGGCCGTCGACGACGTAGCGAAGCGCGAGACGTTCTACGGCTACGGTCCCGAGCAGGGTTACGGCTTCCTCCGTGAGGCCATCGCCAAGACCGACTTCCAGGACCGCGGCATCAACGTCGCGGCGGACGAGATCTTCGTTTCGGACGGCGCCAAGTGCGACTGCGGCAACATCCAGGAGCTTTTCGGCCAGGATGTCAAGATTGCGGTCCCAGACCCCGTCTATCCCGTGTATGTCGATACGAACGTAATGGCAGGCCGTACAGGCGCTAACGTTGACGGTCGCTATGACGGCCTCATCTACCTTGAGGGCAACGCGGCGAACGGATTCGTCCCGTCCCCGAACGGACTCAAGGCCGATGTCGTCTATCTCTGCTTCCCGAACAACCCCACCGGCGCAACCGCGACCAAGGCACAGCTTCAGGAATGGGTCGACTGGGCGAAGGCGGAGAAGGCGCTCATCCTTTTTGACGCCGCATACGAGGCGTTCATCCGCACACCCGGCATTCCCCACTCAATCTATGAATGCGAAGGCGCGCGCGACTGCGCGATCGAGTTCCGCAGCTATTCGAAGACCGCCGGATTCACCGGTGTCCGCTGCGGCTATACGGTCGTCCCCAAAGAGCTTCTCGCCTACACGGCTGACGGTAAGGCCGTCGAGATGCGCCCCTTCTGGACGCGTCGCCAGACGACCAAGTTCAACGGCTGCAGCTACATCACGCAGCGTGGCGCTGAGGCCGTCCACTCGCCCGAAGGTCAGGCCCAGACGAAGGCGATCATCGACTTCTACCTCGAAAACGCCAAGATCATGAAGGATGCGCTCCTCAAGCTCGGCTATGACGTCATCGGCGGCACCGACTCGCCTTATCTCTGGGTGAACGTCAAGGGCGACAGCTGGGACTTCTTCGACAAGCTTCTCAACGAAGCGAATGTCGTGACCACGCCTGGCGCAGGCTTCGGCAAGGGCGGTCAGGGCTACATCCGCATCTCCGCGTTCAACTCACGCGAGAACGTGGAAGAGGCTGTCGGCCGCATCGCCAAGGTCCTCGGCTGAAACCG
>JAGBFY010000468.1 GCA_017936245.1 Kiritimatiellia bacterium | reverse complement strand
CCTGCGAGGGTGAACGCCGCCCGTGCCCGGATCGTGGATACGGTTGATTCCGGCTCGGGACCATAGCCTACGACATCGCCAAGACAAAGCAGTTTCTTCGCACCGCAACGGCGCGCATCCTCCAGTACTGCGGAGAGCGCGATTGCGTTGGCGTGTACATCCGATATGATCGCATAAACCATTTGCCGTAATTATATCACCAAATCAACATCAAAAATATGGAGGCTCGCATTTTTTATTATTTGATTTGCTCTTGAAAAGATACGGGCATATGATATTATTTACGGTCTCAGAAAGATTTCAGGAACAAAAAAAGAGAAGAGGAACAAAAGATGGTAAACAGAAGAACGTTTTTGCTTCAGGGTGCGGCTCTTGCCGCTAGCGGATGCGCATGCCCGTTCGGCAGCTGCAGCGCCGGTTCCGTATATAAGGGGATTCCGATCGGCGTGATCACCTACTCCTACCGCACGATGCCGGTTGGCGTCTACAAGACGCTTGAATACGTGAAGGTATCCGGCCTGACCGAGATGGAGTTCATGTGCAACGATCTTGAGCTTGACGCCGGCGCACCCGTGAACAAGCTTCCTTGGAAGATGACCAAGGAGGAGAAGGCGCAGGTTGACGCATGGCGCAAGACCGTTGATCTCAAGAACTTCGAGGCCGTCCGCGAGAAGTACGATGCGGCCGGCGTCAAGGCGCATATCGTCAAGTTCGGCAGTATTGGTGGCGCAAACCAGACTGACGACGATATTGAATACTGCTTTAAGGTTGCAAAGATAATGGGTGCGGGTGCGATCACGCGTGAAGTGCCTGATCCGAAGAACTTCGCGGCATGGGAGCCGATGGCCCGCCGCATCGCCAAGTTCGCCGAGAAGTACGATATCGCCGTCGCCTTCCACAACCATCTCCAGATCAACGCGACAACATATGACGGACCTCTTCTCGACTGGTCGCCGAAGTTCATGATCAACTTCGACATCGGACACTATGTCGCTGCGAACGACGACGATCCGCTTGCATTTGTCAAGAAGTACCACGATCGCATCTATTCGATGCACGTGAAGGACCGCACCTCAACCGCTCACGGGCGCAAGAATCTGGCATTCGGCACCGGCGACACACCCCTGACGGGACTTTTCGACCTCATGAAGAAGGAGGGCTACCGATTCCCCTGCGACATTGAGCTTGAGTACGAGATCCCCGCCGGCTCGAACGCTGTCCGCGAGGTTGACGTCTCCCGCATATACTGCAAGAAAGCAATTGTCGGTTGAGAAGAAGAAAGAAGGGGCAACGGAAACGTTGCCCCTCACAATAACGGCAGAAGGTGGTATAATATCACGCCGATTTTTCGTTGAATTGGAGTATAGCTATGAGCAACAATAAACCTTTGGTGATCATGCCTTGCATGGACATGATCAATGGCCGTGTGGTCAAAGGGGTGAACTTCGTCGACATCAAGGATGCCGGCGATCCTGTGGAATGCTGCAAGGCGTATTGTGCCGCCGGCGCAGACGAGCTTGCCATGCTCGACATTACAGCCACTGTCGAAGGGCGCAAGACAATGCTTGAGACGGTCCGCAAGGTTGCAGAGGCCGTGACCGTTCCTTTCACGATGGGCGGCGGCATTTCGTCTGTCCAGGCTGCAGCTGACGTGCTTGCCGCCGGTGCGGACAAGATTTCCACCTCCTCCGCCGTCTTCCGCAATCCGGACATGATCGGCGAACTGGTCAAGGAGTTCGGCAAGGACAAGGTGACTGTCGCAATCGACGTTGCGCAGAACGCCGACATGGCTTCCGGATATGAGGTGTTCATCGATGGCGGGCGCACCGCAACAGGCGCGGATGCCATTGAATGGACGAAGAAGGTCGTCGGCTACGGTGTCGGCACAATCCTCCCCACCTCGAAGTCAACCGATGGCGTCCGCACTGGCTACGACCTTCCGCTCATCCGCAAGATTCGCGAGATCACCGATGCCGACATCGTCGCATCCGGCGGCGCGGGCACGATGGAGCACTTTGCCGAGGCCGCCGAAGCTGGCGCGACCGTGCTTCTCGCCGCGAGCGTGTTCCACTTCCACGTGATCGGGATTCCGGAACTCAAGGCGTTCCTCAAGGATCGCGGCTTTTCCGTCCGCATCTGATTAACGGTAGGGCGGCTTGTCCTCAAGCCGCCGTGGCGCGTTCGGCGAACGCGCCCCTACCGGATTTATTTAGAAGCAGTTAAAGATAAAAGGAGCATTTTAAATATGAAACCTACACTCGTAGTTCTCGCAGCGGGAATGGGATCGCGTTACGGCGGGTTGAAGCAGGTCGATCCTGTCGGTCCTTCCGGAGAGGCTATCCTCGACTATTCCGTTTTCGACGCGCACCGCGCAGGTTTCGGCAAGGTTGTGTTCATCATCCGCAAGGATTTTGAGGCTGAGTTCAAGGAGAAGGTCGGCGCAAAGTACGAAGGCATTCTTCCCGTTGAATACTGCTTCCAGGATATCAACGATCTTCCCGCGCCGTTCACCGTCCCGGCGGATCGCGCCAAACCCTGGGGAACCGCTCATGCGATCCGCGCCGCCCGCAATGTCGTGAAGGAGCCGTTCGCCGCAATCAATGCGGACGACTTCTATGGACGTGATGCGTTTGCGAAGCTTTCGGCGTTCCTCCAGCAGCCTGCGGCGGCGGACGGAAAGTTCCATTTCGCCATGGTTGGATACAAGCTCGACCTTACGCTTTCCGACAACGGATCCGTCGCACGCGGTATCTGCAAGGTTGATGGCGGCAAGCTCGCCTCCGTGACCGAGATGACGAAGCTCGTGCGCGTTCCTGGTGGAGCCGAGAACCGTGAGGACGAAGCCAACCCCGTCAAGCTTACGGGCGAGGAGCGCGTGTCCATGAACCTCTGGGGCTTCACGCCCGAGCTGTTCGCCGCGCTTGAGGCCCGCTTCCCCGCATGGCTTGAGAAGAACGGTTCCGCTCCGAAGTCCGAATGGTACATCCCGTTTGTGGTGGATGAGCTTATCCATGAAGGCAAGGCCGATGTCGAGGTGCTCCCGACCGACTCCAACTGGTTCGGCGTAACCTACCGTGAGGACAAGCCGTTCGTCACCGCCGAAATCGGCAAGCTTGTGGCGGCGGGCGAATATCCGCAGTCGCTTTTCGCGAAGTGACGTGAATTACCTCGCAGAGAGGCTGAAGGACGTTCTGTGGCCGCGCACCTGCGCCGTGTGCGACTGCGGGCGTCCTTCCGACCGTCCGGGGAGCTACATCTGTTCGCGATGCTACGAAACGCTTCCCTGGTACGACGAGTTTGCGAAGAGCGCGTTCGGATACCTTGAGCCAGTCTCGCAGCTTGTGAACATCTACAAGTTCAACGGCGCAGTTTACCTTACTGAAGATTTCGCCAACGCGATGGAGCTTTCCTTTAGAAAGAAGCACGATGCCTCTGCGGTCGATGTGGTCGTGCCCGTTCCGCTTCATCCGCGTCGTCTTGCGGAGCGCGGCTACAACCAGTCGGGACTTCTCGCCGCAGCATTTGCAGAACGGATCAACCGGATTTGCGACGAAACGTCGCTTGTGCGCATCCGTGATACTGAACACCAGAGCCGTTCCAGCGGCGACGACCGGCGCAAGAACCTCAAAGGCGCATTCCGTACCGCAGATCCTTCCCGAATCAGAGGACGCACCATTGTGCTGATTGATGACGTCATGACCACAGGCGCAACCATTGATGAGTGTTCAGAAGCGCTTTATGCCGGCGGTGCATACAAAGTGATCCCGTTCGTCCTGGCGAAAGCTCTCATGGACGAAGATCTTGGCGAGGATTTTATTGGAAACAGGTGAAATTATTCCCAACCAAACTCTGGTTTGGCGCGTCTTTAATATAATAGAGGACAATGGGAATAATCCAGGATATACACGACGACCTTGAAAAAGGTGCGGCGCAGCTGGTTGCGGAATACCGCGAACGGCTGTGCCGTGACGCGTTTCAGCTGTGCGGTGATGCCGCCGAGGCGGAGGATTTCGCGTTCCGTACATTCGATAAGGTTCTCCGCAAGATCGATACATTCAAGGGCGAAGGCTCGTTCTACGACTGGATGAAGGCCATTCTTGTGAATGACATCCGTTCGGCGAAGCGGACAAAAGCCTCGCAGAACACTGTTGTCGCCGAAGTCGACGAGGATGAACCCGCGCCATCCGATTCCGTTGGCTCGCCGGAGCAACTTATGGCCTCATTTGATTCCGAGGTGGTGCGCTGTGCCATACAGAAGCTGTCGCCTGAACATCGGGAGACTATTGTTCTTCACTATTTTCTCGACCAGCCGATCGGCAAGATGGCGAAACTGCTCATGATCCCGGAGGGAACGGTGAAGTTCCGTCTGTTTGCCGCCCGCAAGGCGCTCGCCGGTATGCTTTCGGAGCAGATGAAGCGTCCGATCGTGCGTATGCTTCTGCTGTTTCTCGGTTTGGGCGCATTCGCCGCAACCGCATATATCGGCGGTTCGGCGCTTTTGGATTTCAAGGATGAAGAAAAGGTTGAACCGACACCATCTGTTGTGGAAAAGAAAACTGATGTTTTTGACTCACAGGAAGGAGAGAACATGATAATGACACGTAAGGTCGCATCGCTCGTGGGGGCGTCCCTGCTGGCGGTTGCATCACCGGGAACGGAGATTGAAAGCGAAGAGACGTTTGTGTTCCTTCGTCCGGAGACGAGTTCCTTCTGGAATACGGCGACGAACAGCACGATGTCATTGCCGATAGACTATCCGAACGGCGCCACGAAAGCGAAGCTCGAGGTAACGGGTGTCGGGTATTCGAAAGTTTACGAGAATATCACTTCCGATTCGTTCGATATCGAGCTTCCGGTCCCTGATTCTCCGCAGACGGAAAACGTCTACGATCTGAAGCTTACCTTTGATAATGAAGCGATAGTGCGGACGGCAAAGCTCGGCTTGATTCAGGGTCTGTCCCCAGATTCGGAAGGGGCGACGCGCTGCCTTGCCCCAGCTGAAGGATCGGTCTGGAACAAAGTGAAATACCGTGCCGTTCTGCCGAGTCCCTACGGGACCACATCGCTTTCGATGCAGACGAACGGCGGCGAGTGGAAGGAACTCGACACCGGCTTGAACGGAGCGCAGGGATGGTATGCTCTAAGCCCGATAGGCCGTGGCGACAACCTCTCCCTTTCGTGCATAGTGGATGGCGTCTCATACGTAGCCTCTCTCCTAGGCGGCGGCGACGGGTTCTTTGTGATTGTGAAGTGAGTAATGAGAGATGAGGGATGGGAGATGAGTAATGAGAGGGGAGATGGGTGATGGTAGGGCGCGTTGTCCCCAACGCGCCGCAAAGTAAAGCAACAGCAAATTTCAGTTTAAACTTGAAAGGAAATATAACAATGAAAGTGACAACAGTTCTTGCATCATTCTTGGCGGCGGCATCGCTCAATGCGGCGGTGATTGAACAGGTGATAGTGCGCCAGCAATGGCCGTGGTCTACGGACGTGAAGGTGGAATACAAGCTTTCCGGCGTCACTTCTCCGGTCGATATCTCGGTGAAGGCGTTCAACGGCAATGTTGAACTCGACTCATCCCGGCTTGCCGCTTCGATGACAGGCGACCGTTACGGTATAACCGAAGACGGTGTCGGAACGATCATCATCGATCCGGTGAAGGCGTTCGGCACATCGAAAGTCGCCCTCGCCAACTTCAAGGTAAAGCTTTTCGTCGCCGATTCGGCGGCAAACATCAACGAGGTGCTGTACAAGATATACGACCTTGAGAAAGGTGAATGCACCGATGTTACACGTGCCGATCTCTTGGATAGCAAGTATGGCACCATAGAGACGAATTATACTGCGTTCACGGGATTTGAGACGCCGGTTGACGATGTTATCATTTGGACTGGCGTCACAAATGACATAAAGTACGCAACTACGCATCTTGTCATGCGCAAGATTCCGGCCAAGGGGCAGACGTTCAAAATGGGATCGCCTGACACTGAAACAGGTCGTGCGACGGATGGCGGAGAAACGCAGCACAATGTGACGATGACCAACGACTACTACATGGGAGTGTTTGAATTGACCCAGCGCCAATACAAGGAAATCAAAGGCGCCTATCCCGATTGTTTCTATTCTCTTGCGGTATGCCGAGATGCTCGCCCTGTTGACAAGAACGTAAGTTGGGAGTCGATGCGCGGCGGTAAGGATACCATAGGCGCAGCATGGCCTGAGAATCTCACGCATGAAGTTACGACAGGAAGGTTTTTATACGATCTGCGGTCGCGGCTTTCTAATGTACCGGAACATGACAGGAAATTGGATCTTCCTACAGAGGCGCAGTGGGAGTATGCCTGTCGGGCAAAAAGCACAACAGCTTGGTATTCTGGCTATGAATGCACTTCGGATCAGTTCGCAGCATCATATTGGCATTTGAATAAAATTGCCCGCTACAACAACAATGGCGGTTATGGCCCAAATGGCGCCCTCATCGGTGATCCCGCAATTGCTGCGACAATTGGAACATCCCATGGCACGGCTCGTGTCGGTTCATATATGCCGAATGCTTGGGGCCTTTATGACATGGTTGGCAATGTGGCTGAATTTTGTCTGGATTGGTATGCGCCATTCACGTCTGACGATCAGACCGAACCCCCAGGTCCTGCAAATGACGATTATTCCAGCGGCTACAGGTCAGTTCGTGGAGGAGGTCTCGCCTCTAAAGCGTCTAGCGCTCGGTCTGCGGTCAGGAGTTCCAAGTTTTCATGGTATGTTGGTGGTGAGGGCAACTATGGCTTCCGTCTTTGTTTGACTGTTGTGGAGTGACCGTTGCCATATTTTGACAAAAGAGGTGATTTGATGGGAATGACAGGTGTACTGTATGCATTGGCGGCAATGCTCATGTTTGCGCCGCTGTGTTCTTCTGGAACCGTGGTATTCGATTTCCAAAATACCGATGGGTTTGAATTTACGAATTACTGCGACCGGCTGATGTTCGAAACGCGGAATCATGAAGGCGAAAGGGCTGTCGTGTTCAAGAACGAAAGCAGACCGGCGATAGATACGTTTTGGTCTGTGACAACGCCGCTCATTCCTGTCGGTGCAGGGAAGACGTACGTGGTCAAGGTCAGGACGCGAAGCGATGTTTGCATGAAGAACACAAAACCGATGTCTGCAATACATTGGTATTCATCGAAAGATAAAGTGCTGCTTGCCCAGGATGTATTGGGGCAAGACTCTCCGGTGGCAACTCCCATGCCGATTCGCACATCGCCAACGTCATATCGGGATTCCATGGTTTCTGGCGTGGTGCCTGAAGGAGCGTCATTTGCAAAGATCAGGATATGCATGGATTGGCCGAATCTGAAAAAGGGACAGGTAACAGCCATTTCCCGGATTGAATATGTCGAGAAGAAAGATGGCGAGACATGGGCTTTTGAAGATCTTGTTCCGCCAAAAGTCGAACGTCTTACTCCGTCGCCCGCTTTAGACTTCTTGTCTCCGGTTTCGTTCAGGATCAGTGATGCTTCCGGCATTTCAAAAGTGGCCATCAGTCTCGACGGAACAGATATTACCGAGCGGGTCGTGTTCGCGGGGAACATTGCTACATATTCGCCGTCGGTGCCATGGGAGGAGGATTCCATACACGAGTTCAGATTGTCGGTCGAGGATAAATGCGGAAATGACGATCTTGTAAGCCGGTTCGTCTGCTTCACCCGCAGCAAGGTGCTCCACGAGAAGATTTCCATCCGCGATGACAGTACTATTTTACGCGACGGGAAGCCGTTTTTCCCTATTGCCATTTGGGGTGTCAAACCGCATCCTCTGCACGGTAACAACATAGATCGCACAGTCAAGGAGTTAAAGGCGGCCGGGTTCAATCTGCTGTCCACATATATGTCCTTTCATGAAAAGTCCGGGCAGGAATTGGTTTCTTCATGCAATCGCGAAGGGATCAAGGTGTTTTTTGAGCCGGGACCTCGCAACGGAAAGAATCGCGATGCGATCATAAGGGCATCGATATTTGCCGGACGGTCCCAACCGTCGGTATTCGGATGGTGCATCGGCGATGATACGTCATCACATCGTATGCCTGATGAAGTCGCCCGCGACTATGAACTGATAAAGGCCGTCGATCCGCTTGCTGTTTCCGGTCACGCAGACGGGTGCAATGTAAGCGGCAAGATTGCGGGGTTTGCACCTTGGACGGAAATGTTTGTTGGTGAAATGTACCCGATTCGCGGCGAGCAGCCGGAGGCTGACGAATTGACGAAAATTCAGAAAAGCATGCTCATCGGTTATGCGGATCTGCAGACAGGCGGTTCGCCGTCTCCTTATGTGCTTCCGCTCCTCCAGTCGTTCAAAGGATGGGGGAATTGGCATCGCTATCCTACCGAAGAGGAGATACGCGCCATGACATTTCTTGCAATCGCATGCAAGGCAAGAGGAATTGCGTACTATACCTATGCCCCTGGCGATAACAGAAACTGCGGAGTGACATCATCGCCAGAACGCTTTGCGGAAATAGAGCGCGTAGCACGTGAGGTATCCGCATTGTCTCCGCAGCTTCTGATGCGTGATGCGACGGTTCAGCCTGAGGTGCGGATAACGGAAGGCCCCCGAACAGCTTCATTCGGTTTCCCGAGCGTCAAGGCTCTCATGAAGGAGAATGGGCTTCTGATCGCTGTCAATATCTCAACGGAAACGGTCAAGGCGGCACTGTCGCTCCCGACCGGGCTTAAGCGCGAAATGACGCTTGGCAGGAATGGAGTGTTTGTCGGGAAATTCGAATCGCAAAAGTAATGGATCATATCAAAGAGAGAAAGAAAGAGAGAAAGTATCATATGAAATCCCGGTTCCCTGCGTATTTCGTTTTCGCCTTGGCATTTTCGCCGGCGATCATGGCTTTTGGAACAGAGGCGGAAAGTGGCGTTCGCGCTTCCGGTCGTCAAGATTGGGAGAAGGCGGCATGGAAATGCTTGATGACACGCTTCTATCTTCCGGATACCTCTCTGCTGTATGATTATCGGACTGGGGAAGGACGGGACGGCCTTATTGGATGCTTGCCAACGCCAGCGGAGATAAAATCGGAGAAGCCGTGTCCCACCGGATGGACATCCGGAATGGAGGACAGCGTTCTTAACGCTGGACCGATGGCGATTGCCGGTATCATCAAATGGGAGTTGAAGCGAGATGGCGCGACCGCAGAGGATGTCCGCCGTCTGCTTTCCGGTCTTATCTTGTGCGGAGACATATCTGGGATCCCAGGTTTTGTGGCGCGTTCCGTCAGTCCCGTTGACGGAAAGAGTTTCTTCCCGAATTCCTCCCGCGATCAGTACACTCTTTTTGTGTATGCAATGTGGCGATTTTGCCGCAGTGAATTGTCGAAGACGGTTTTGTCCGACCTCAGACCGAAATGCGTTCGGTTGCTGACGGATGTCGCGTCCTATGCGGAGCGTGTCGTTAATGCGGGAAACAAGTGGTCATTCCTGCGGACTGATGGAGCCCCTGCTGTAGTTTCGCAGATGTGGACATCGCGTCCCGGGCGTGCGGACGATCCGTTTGCCGATTACCACATGTTTGCCGGCATAGGGGTACATGAGGCTTTGCGTCTGCCGATGTTCTATGCTGCGGCCTACGACATAACCGGCGATGCCCATTGGCATGAGATGAAGCTCAAGTATGTCGATGACGGCATCCGCATGGCCAATGGGTCATGGGCGAAAAGCGGTGAGAGTTTTGCCGTATTCCAGGCACAGATGTCGCATCGTCTTCTGTATGAGACGGAAAAAGATCCAGTCCGTCGCAAAGCTCTTGCGGCATTGCTCGACAAGTATGCCGGGTATGCCGAACATGCGCTAAAGAAATGTACGGATCACGGTAATTTCATAAAAGGCAACCTTTATGTCTATGGAACGGACTGGAGGGAGTTGCCGACGCGGCCAATGTGGGAGAAGAAGGGTTGTACGGTGCCTGTGAGGCATGAAAACTTTGTCAGGGCATTCAAATATCTTCGAGAGGCTTCTGAAGGCATGCTGAACGCACAGCTGTCAGGTAAAATCCCGCCTCGGGAATGTGAAGACAAGTTCAATCAGGTATTCGGGGAGTTGGATTATGGCCGTGTGACGACTGCCGCCGGTGTCGCCCATGCAATCTTGGCCTATTGGATCCGGGAAAAGGGATATGGGAGAT
>JAGBFY010000467.1 GCA_017936245.1 Kiritimatiellia bacterium | reverse complement strand
CCAGCGGTCATTCACCACAACCGTATCCTTCACCGGAGACTCGTTGTACAGCCAGGCAAGAAACTCGGGGCCTCTCCACACGGGCCAGGGATAGTCCCACTCGCCGTCAGTCCATACGATCTCCGGCTTGTAACGGACCACAAGTTCCTTAAGCTGCGGAAGGTTCACATCGTTGACGAATCTGTCTATGTCGTTTTTGTTGTAGAGCGGATGACGCCATTCCAGCAGGGAGTAGTAGAATCCCATGTGAAGCCCAGAGGCGCGTACCGCATCCGTCAATTCGCCGCATATGTCACGTTTCGGCCCCATGGCCGCAGAATTGAAATACGGAGACTGTGCGGAAGGCCAGAGCGCGAAACCCTCATGGTGTTTTGACGTCAACACTACGTACCTTGCCCCAGACCGGCGAAAAAGTTCAGCCCATGCCTTTGGCTCAAAGTTTTCGGCTGTGAAATCGGCGGCGAAATCGCTGTAGGATTTATTCGGATGGTGTCTGCCGTGAAAGGCGGCAAATTGCGGATGACTCTTCCAACGTTCCGGATTTCCGTAATGTTCGGCATAGCACGCATAGACATCTTTTGGATCGTATGGCGCAAATGCCGGAACGGAATACACTCCCCAATGGATGAATATGCCGAATTTCGCATCCTTCCACCACTGCGGACACTTTCTGGTGTTCAAAGACTCCCATTTTGCTTCATATACATTCGAAGAACCGTAAGCAAAACGCCCGAATGCAAAGACAGCGACAGTCACAATGAACACTTTCTTAATAAATAAGGTTTTCATCATTTCTTCACCATTTTTCAATCCGCCTCAGATTATAACATTACATCACTCACAAAAAACGAACAATATGCTCATTGATTACGAATAAAACTTGCCAGAACCGCAGGCGGTTTGATATAGTTCACCGCATGCAACCGGAACACCGCATAATCGTCGGCATCGACATGAAACATCCGTCCGCCCGGCTTCAGATATCGGGCATTCTGCGCTTTGCAGCCAAACATCCTGAATGGGATGTGCAACTGCAAAACTGCCATCCGTCAGATGAAAGCATAAACGACGATTCCAAATGGATCCCCGACGGTGTAATTCTCGACGAGTTGAGTTACTCCACCATAGGCACGCGAGTTTTCCGGCGCAAGTCCATCCGTGCGGCGGTCTTCACCAATTTCACCCCGCCGGGAAGCATCGCCATCCCCCATGCCACAGTCACCACGGACGAGCGCGGAATCGCATTTGCGGCCGCAGATCTCCTGTGCAAACGGGGACTCAGGAACTTTGCGTTTGTAGGATCGCGCAGAGACGAATCATGGTCGACCGCCAGGATGCAATTCTTCAAATCAGCCCTGTCGGCAAAAGGATTTCCGCTCCAGACCTACAAGGCGCCGAAACGCAATCCTAACGGGAGGAAACATCTTCTTGACTGGCTTATGAGCCTGCCGCGGCCGTGCGGACTGTTTGTTGCCTTCGATCAGAGGGCGAAGTACATAATCGATCTTTGCAGACCTTCCGGCATTCTCATCCCCGAACATCTGCAGATACTTGGCGTAGACAACGACGAAACGATCTGTGAAAACACCAGACCCACGCTCTCATCCGTCGCACCCGATTTCGAACGCTGCGGATACGAAGCCGCCGCCGCTTTACATGCGCTTTTCAAGGGCTGCTCCACAACAGCGAAAGAACTGAAAATCCCGGTCAAGGAAACGGTCGAAAGGATGTCGACGACGGACATCGCGAATTCCGCAGGCAGAATCGAGCGTGCCCGCGACTACATACGCACCCATGCATTCACGTCAATCTCGCCGATTTCCGTTGCGACCGCTATCGGCGGCAGCCTGCGCCTTTTGGAGATGAATTTCAAAAAAGTGACCGGGCACACCATTCACGAGGAGATTGTACGTCACAGGCTGGAAAGAGTGAAGGTCCTGCTCACCACCACAACCCACACATTCGACACGGTAGCCGCACTCAGCGGTTTCCACAACACAAACCACCTCCGCAACGTCTTCAAAGCGAAATTCGGGAAAACACTGACCGAATGGCGCAACCAGCCCCGTCTGAAGCAGACGAAACCATAGTTGCAGACAAAATATCTGCTGAACAATTTGCCTCAAAGAATGGTATATTCTCAGTGTTGACGGCTTGAACAATCATGGCGAACCCTGAAAAGAGTTTGATTATTGGCTTATGTCTACTGATTTTTAGAGCTATTGCTGTTTTCAGCAGAATCCATCTCGGCGCCAATGCTACCATGCATCCGCACCGCCGCCGCGAGAACGAAGGCCGCTGAGAATGAATGAGAGACAAAACTACGAAGCGTTTTATTGTTCATGTCATTCTTCCTTCTTAAAACTTCAATTTTGCCTATATTATACAGTCACCCCCTGAAAAACACACCCCCGAAAGCGGGGGTGTAGGGCGGGTACGGACAGGTGAAAGTTAAAAGGTTGAATGGTTGAAAAGTTAAGTATTGGGGACGGAGGAGTCAGATGTAATCCAGCATCTCCTCGACAGAACAGCCAAGGACATGCGCAAGAGACACCGCATACAATACATTAGCCTTGAGAATATCCTTCTGCCCCTGCTCGTATTGCTGAAGCGTCCGCAAAGGCACATGCGCCGCCTCTGCCAATTCGGACTGCGACAGCCCCCTTCTCCGGCGCATTGACTTTAGATTCGTTTCCTTCTTGCCTGCACGGCAAATGTCAACAACCTTCTCCACAAGGGCCTGCACATCGCGCTCGTGATAAGGCGAATAAAGCCCCGCCATCCGCGACGGAGGAACATAACGCATCAATTCGCGAAAAGAAAGCGACGTCGCCCACTGGCAGTGAGCCAACGCCCAGCCGACCCAATAGTCTTTGCTACGGTTCAAGTTATACCGGGGACGAGGGCGCTCTTCCGTAAAGTGCGTCCTGGCAAAAGTCTCCCATACGATTTCCACCCCAGACATGCCTGAAATGAGCTTGGGATCACCACGACCAAAACGATCCGCAAGACCTGACGTAACGAAAAGTGCAAAATATTCATCTGCACTCAACTTGCAGTCCCAGACGGCATAGTCCAGCATCGCGCCCAGCGTTTCTCGCGCCTGAGCCAGATAAACTCTGTCATATGCGCAGATCATCAGCTGTCATCTCCTCCTCAAGTATCCGTGTGATGTAAAGCCCGTTGCGCTCGCGACCTCTGCGAATGTCACAATAAGAGCGCCGTGCCTCGTCATCACGTCCCTTCTTTAGCGGATACCATTCCGATGCGGCAGCCGGTATCGCCTCCTCAAATGCAATTCTATCAAAGACACGCTTCGACTTCAGCATGAACTGAAGTCCGTGTTTCCCGAGATACATGGCCTCAGATAACTTTGAAAGTGTTATTGCACCATTTAGAAAGTTGCGTGCAAAAGTGAAATAGCTGTCATCCGCTCGATAGCCGATGACAGCATCCGCGTCTGAGAGATCCACTGGAAAGCGCGATAAAACATATTCTCGTGCTTCTGCCGCAAGATCGGTGTCCAGTTCAAACTCCCTATGTTGCAACAATACGGAAAGCCAGTGCATGATGCAAAATGGGGCTTCGTTGAGATGGACTACATTCAGTCCATCCGTTTCAAGAGAGTAAACATTGGCAAATCCGTCTCGCCCTTCATCGACACTCCATTCCTTAGCCAAATCCAAGGACTCGGTACAGTAAAATCCCTGCCCATAGTCATTGTATGTCTTCCCAACCCCAAACAGAGGCTTTCGAACAATGACGGGCGAACCATGGTAGAGTTTAATTTTCATGCCGCATATTATACTCCCATAGGAGTATAATATCAAGTAAGGGAACATGAATTTCTATTTACTTATTTCCTGGCAAAAGTCTCCCATACGATTTCCACCCCAGACATGCCTGAAAAGAGTTGTGATATAATTTCCTTCAATGACATTTTTGATGCTGGCCACAATCTTCGCCGCCTTCTTTGCCTGCGCAGAGACGGATGGAACGGTGCGCACCATGACGCCTGAGATCAAGACGCCCGTCTCCGTGCGCGGAACCGTCTCCGACGTATTCTTCGATCCCGTGGAACAACTGGGGATAGACCTCGAAAAGAATTATAATTTCGCGCATTAACCGATTGATTTTGTCAAATAGTACAATTCAGACAGTATATAAGATTTCGTCCGCACTATAATCTTGAGAATCAGTCCAAACCATATTCTCATTGATCCTCCGTCTCCTCAGAAGCGGGAGAATCATTCCAAAGTGAATTCTCATTTTCCGGAATCTGATCATTCCTCACGTTCAGT
>JAGBFY010000466.1 GCA_017936245.1 Kiritimatiellia bacterium | reverse complement strand
CCCCCACTCACCAACTCATCCACTTTAACATCCTCGAACTCCAACTAAAGCATCCTCTTCCCCAAAGGAACCATATCTCTCAAAAACGTCACCTATCCGCCGAAGATTTTCAGCATCGCAAACAGGGTCTGTCCCCACAGATTCTATCCCCTCAGGATCCGTACGCGAGTAGCCTTTTCCGTCAACGGCCAGTTTGGCGGAAGTCGCACCGCGCGGCAGTACGACCGGAACGTCAAAATCGGATGACGGCGCCGTATGCCACAGGATGTTTGATGTCGGCAGAAGAAACGCATCAGCCGCCTTTACCTCGGCAGACAGCATGGCAGCGACGACAGTCAATATTACCGTAAATTTGTCCATCTGCTTTTCCTTTCTCATACCACATGCACATTAGAACTGAAGCCTGACCGCCACATCCTGCGAAGAGGGCGAAGAAACCGTAACGGCAAGAAGTCCGTCTTTGCGGATTGATGCGTCGGCCGTACCGCCCTTCGATGCCGATGCGCCCTTGAATTCATACCCTTCCGGAATCCGCACGAAGTATGTGAAGGGGAACCCGCCAATTGCCTTGACGTTAAGCGTGTAGGTTTTCGCGTTTTCATCCCACTTCAAACCGTTGATCTCGACGGCGCCCTGAGTCAGGTGGCGATCGTCCCCGACGAACTGCGGATGATCCGCCGCCTCCCAAAGGGCGAAGAGACGGACAGTCCGCATGGGTATTTCGCAACCGATCCCACCCTTGATGACGCCCTCCCATGAGCCGTTCCAGAACTCAAAAGCGGTATAGGCTTTTTCAGAATCAAGTCCGACACTCTCCATGGCGACATCAAACGAACGCGGAGCGTCGGTGAAATTGAAAAGCGCGACAACTCGCCATTTTCCGAACGGACGGGTGACGGAAAGATTCCAGATCGGCATCATCGACGAGGCCGCGTACGGATAAAGGTTCTGCGGATGAATGTCGGCGACCGGCAAGACCTGCTGAATCATTTTCATGCGGTCATACTGCAATGTACCGAGTTTGTCGCCGGAAAACATCAGCTGACCGGGAAGACCAACTATCGTCGCCATCACCTCCGCTTCGTTCTTTTCGAGCGTATATCCGACCATCAGCGTATCGGGGTCGGTGTAGAACATGAGGTTGTTCACGAATATCTGGGTGAAGGTACATTCCGCCTGATGAAGGATGTTCGCCCACTTGACCGGCATCTGCGCCCACCGGGAGCTGCCGAGCGGATTGTAGTTGGTGCCGACGCCGAGATAGCAGCCAACCACATCACTGCCGAGGCGCGACGCGTCGAGGTACTGTGCTTCCGTGCCGGTGAAATCCCCCATGCAGCCCAACATGACACGATCATCACCGATACCTTCACGCAGCGCCTTCACGCTGCCGTCAAACCAGTTTGGATCGGAAGGATTGCGGAAACAGGCGCGGATTTCAGGACGCTCGAATTTGCGCGGCGTATTGGCCATGCCGTCGAATTTAAAGAACTCGTAGCCCCACTCCCGCGAAGCCGTGCGCGTCAGACGGCGAAGAAGCACCAGCGCGTCGGGATTTGTCGTATCTAGCATATATGTCCCGTTCCAGCAGTCGATGGGATTGCCAGCCGCGTCATGCAGGAAGAGATCGCGATGCGCATCGTGAAACGCCTTGTCGCCCGTACCGTACAGCGGCATCCAAAGTCCGGGACGGAATCCGAGCTGACGGATGTCATCGGCAAGTTTCTTCATCCCCTCTGGGAACTGCGGCTTGTAATACGACAGATCCAGGTTGTGGAATTTGCGCACAGGCAGCCAGAGGGAATTATCCTGCCATGACTCGATGGACCAGAACTCCAGACCGAACGGCTTGAGGTATTTGGCTCCGATGCGCGCTTCGGCAAGATTCTCGGCGGAGCCGGCCTTGTCGAAATAGATATTCCAGCTCATCCAGCCGGTCGGGGCTTTGGGACAGCGCCTGCGGTCTATTGGATGGTAACCGGGTGCCCAACGTGACGCATAGTACCTCGGAGCGCCTTCGACCACTATCGTTGCGAGCGCGGGATCGTCAATATCCGCCTCGAGCGAGACACGATACTTTCCGCCCCCAATCGTGTAAACAGAGGTTTCGGGCGAGAAGAACCTGAGCGCGAGATCTTCTTCGCGGGCGAAAATCGAATCGTTCAATGAGGAATCGCCAGCCCCGTCCGCAAAGTTCAGAATCTGTTCACCGGGCACTGGGATCGTGCGGCACGCGAAGGAATCTTTACGCATCGAAACCGTACCGTCAAACAACAGCTTTCCGGGGAAGAAGTTCGCTCCGGCGCGGTGATAGAGCTCCATCGAAAGCCTGTCACCATCTCCGCGGAAGGACACGTAGCCAAGAACCGTCCCCTGAGGATTCACCAGCGAGAGTCTTTCCCGGGCGGCATCCCGCGCCTCGGCAACGCGCCAGGCTTTCCCCTCGCTTTCAAATGCAAGACGTCCCTCCATAGAAAGCTTGAGTACAGAGTTGTCAAGCCGCAAGGATGCATCGCTCTCATCGAACACAACCTGCCAACGACCAGCCGCAACCGATATGCCGGCATGCGTTGCAGCAGCAAATGAGATAAGAAACCACGACAATATGATTTTTATATTCATGGCTTTAATTGTACCATGTATCAATGCTCAACAATCAAAAGGCATATCAACTTTCTTCATTGATACGGGGAACGAGGTTTTACTGCCGCCTTCTACGCAATTCCACTGCATTGCTGATTCATGCACAGCAAGCTGCAGCCGCCGTTGTTGCCGCTCCAGGCGGGCGGAAACATTTATTCACTGCGGCAGAAGCGACGATCAGAGATTGCGCTTTGCTCGATAATCAACAGAACACGTTCCTGCGGCGGCAAATCAACGATAATGCCGTTCGCCAAGGCTTCAGCATCCCATGAAGATTCTGAAGCACGAGAAAAGATCCGTCCTGTCACAGCGTCTTTTACGATATACCGGCCGCCGTCGTTCCTGAAATAAAGTCTCAGCCGCGCCTTGCGGACCGCACGCTCGCCCATCGCAGCCAAGCAGATAAACTTAAAGTCTCCCCGGTCGCAGATCTGCACATCCGCCATCGAGACGGGCCTGTCCGGATTTTCAAGGGGCTCGAGCGCGGCATATCGGTGTACGCCCTTTTCAAGCAGACAACGCACTGCGGCGTTACCGTCGGATACACGGGGAATATCTGTCGCCGGAGGCGAAGGCCTCAAATATTCATCATACCGGAAAGCCTCGGGCGAAGCCAGCACAATCCCCCCTCTGCGCATGAAACGCCGCGCCGCCGCAAGCGTCTCCGGTCGATTGCACTGCGCCCCCGGGAATACGAGCGCCTGAACTTCAGATCCAAGATTGTCCAGATCCTCCTCAAAGACGACTTTAACGGGAAACAGAGCGTGCAGCAGTGTAACATACCAGTCAGCAACAATATCGCCGCACTCGTGTCCCTTGGGAAGGAACGAACTGTACCGGGGCAGATGCGGACGCTGTATCTCTGTCGGCTTTGAAAAGAACACCGCAACCGTCGCCGGCTTTGTCCGCGGGAACGGCAGAATCCGATCCTGATACGGCGCCAGCTCATCCCGAAACTCGCGGAACGCGCACAGATCCTCGGGAGCCACATTGAACGGATTCAGCAGAGATGAGGATTTGTATGACGGCACCTCGACATTCTTCCGCGCCTGCTCCATCGTGCGCGCAGCCCAGAAACGCTTGTCCCAGACATAGATGAAACTTGAAGAAACTCCGTGCATCAGCTCAAGCCACAGCGATGTTTTGTAATCCGACCGTTTTGAAGGAACGCGCTTGCCATCCTGCAGACGGGTGCAGTAATGCTCATTGTTGACGACCGGTTTGCGGCCTTTGGAGAGAGCCTGATAGAAATCGCAGTTGTAGAAGTGCTTCGAACCAGACGTAGCGACAACAGCCTCCATCTCGTTTGCCGCATTATATACAGTGTTGAAACCATATCGCCAGCCGCCTTCAATCGCGAGGGCATCCAGTTCCGCCGCTATCATGCGGTAATCCATGCCTTCCTGCCGCGGCGGAGTGCCGGAAGCCTGTTCGGTAAAGAATACGCGGCTGCGCCGGTCGGCAGAGCGTACCGTCTTCTTGCCATACCGCAGCAGTTCCGCATACGATTGCGACGTGAACTCGCACCAGTCCCGCCAGACGCCGGGGAACTGCGTGAGGTCGGACTGCGCGGCGACATCCGCGAAGCCGTCAAACAAGGTTCTCCATACGTCATTCGCCGCCTCGATGCGTCCATAACGTTTTTTCATCGCATGAGCAAAAGAGATCAGTTGATAGCGGCACATATCGTTCCATGCCGACTCGTTGAAAAGTTCGTAAAGAAAGATGTTGCAGCCGTTTCGCATCGCCGCACGCGTGCCTCCGAGAAAATAATCGCGGTAATAGCGCCGCCCTTCCGGGTGATGCGGACAGAACGGCACGAACGCATGCCATACAGCCCCTGCCTTGCTCTGCTTCAACAGCCCCCTGACATCCTCCGGGTAACGCTTATGATAACCGAAGGCGAAATCAAGAACCATCGGCATATCGTCAAAACGTTTAAGGAACCGCGAAAGATCGCTCTCCTCCGTCCGCCATCCGCCTTTCTTCTTGGAGATGGTATCCAATGGAAATCCACGGACAACCGCGCCTGTCCATTCCGGCGCGGCGGATATCTGCGAGGAATTGAATCCGAACTGCTTGAAAAGTTCGCGGCCCGGCGGAGTCGTGTAGGCCGGATGGTCGATCCCCAGAGGATTTGCCGTCGGCCCCCACTGCATATCTGAACAGTAGAGCCACACGCCCAGATAATGTTCGGGGCGTCCGTTCACATACCATGTTCCGTTGCGTATTTCAGGACGGGATCGACCATCTTCATCCGCGGGAGGCTGTTCTTGCCAGCTTTTGCGGAACTCCGCTTCCTGAGGAGAATCTTCAGGATCGGGCAATGCATAGGAATGGTGTTTTGTTTTGAGAGGATTGGAAAGCGTCAAACGCGGATGGTCCGCCGCATCTGCAGAAACGGCAATATCATCAAAATAAGCCTCTCCGGTACTGTTGTAGCCATGCGCACAGCGCAGATAAAGTCTCGCCGACCTTACATCACAAGGTACGGCAAGCTTCACCTGTATATTGACCCAATCGGTTTTACCGATTACGCCCGGCCCGTTGAAAACCAATTTGCGTCCATCCGCCCCAGTGACCTCCAATCCAATCCCCAGACAGGTTGGATTGGACGCCGAAACCTGTTTTATCCACGCCGAAGCCCTGAGAACGCGGCCCGTCAAGGCGCTGAGCTCGTTTTTGGAAAATGAATAATATAAAGAGTGGTTGAAATGTCCGCTGTTCGCATCTTTCAGATAGAGTGAAGCCCGTCCGCCATGCACAACATCGACGCTTCGTTGGAAGCAGGTGAAACCATTTGTTCCAAATGGCGTCAACACCCCCCAGCGCGGCGGCAGTCTTGATGAATCACCGGTAAAATTTTCGAACCCTCCATCGGGGAAAAGATTGGCGGCACCAAGTTGAAGAGAAAGAAAAGCGGTGCATAAAGCAAAAATGAATCTCACGGCACGCACCTTATCTTACCGTCACCACAGTTCCCTTCCTTACCTTAACGGCAAGCCTTAAACCAGTCTCGTCAATCAATACGGTCCGCTCCGCCCCGTACCATTCCCCGGTAAAGTCAACGGTCCAGTTCCTTAGCGTTTCCCCTCCGGTTGTACAGGTCATAAGAGGATATATGCCGGTCACTGGCTTGCCGCCAATCGCCGCAATCTCGATGGCTCCCGTTTCAGGGACCTGCAGCACTCCCATACTTTCGCAGCGCCAGGGATTGATCTCTTCAGGATCCTCGGACGCAAAATCAAACGGAAACTTCCAGCTGGAATCAAGCACGACATTTGTGGTGATATCGAGATGTTTCGCGTCCGCAAGAATCTTACGGGGAAGAAAAGCCGGACTGTAGCCGCGGATCTGTAGACATGAAGCGATATTATCATTTGAAAAATCAAGCGTACACACGTTGACTTTATTGGATTCCGCCGTATAGTCGATTAAAACGTTACGATCCCACCAAACCTTATTTATCGTCAAATTGATGTTCGCCGACGGAAACACCTTCACATTTCCCGAATAACCCAATTGATCAAACACAACATTGCCTACTCCCATATCAAACTTCGGATTCTTTGCATCGGAATCCGCTACCAGATGAATCACTCCTGCCCTGAACGTCTTAACATGAATCGTGTTATTTGAATAGACCTGAAGAACATTGCCAATCCGCCGCGGACTCGCTTCCGATAGGTCTCCACCATTTGACTCCTCGAGAGAATGGGTGGAATTGGTGATATTCAACACACCACATTCTCCCTGCGCAAGACACGGAGAATATTCAAAGGTCTTTAAATTTTTGTTCAGATAATCCATGATCAAACGACTGACGATACTCTCTTTTTCCGTGGGTGACATTCTGATTTTCTGCCACTGCTGAGATGCACCCATATGTATTTTCCCGCCAAAATCAACCTTACCGTGAAATATACGCTCTGTACTGAAATTATCCATTCTAAGTTCTCCGGCACCTGTAACCGAACCGCAGAGCGAAATTTCTTTCGTCCCGTCACCGGCAAAAAGCGTTCCGTCTATATCGAGGTTTGTATGGAACCCGCTCGCCACCTTTTCATCGGCGCGCACCAGAGTGAAATTCTTCCCGTCTTCGCTCTTGGCCAGATTGACGGCTGGCAATCGCAGACTCACCCCTGCCGGAATATGCAGTGTTTCACAGTCTGGCGAGAGGTCGTTTATAATGCAGATGTGCGTTACCTTGCTCCAATCGTAATTGTAGTCAGAGGGCAATTTGTCCAGCAAAACGCCGCCGACAAAACGCACGGTCGCTCCGGCAGGAACTTTCAACTCATCCCAATCGATATATCCAAGGAACGGAAGAAGCTTTGCTGTCAGACATTGATCACTGCGGGGGTTTTTATCTTCACGCAATGCAGCCTCACCGACAACATCCTTATTAAAGCAGTCCTCATAGAAAGTCGGATTGCCGAGCTCATAGGCTCCATCGGAAACAGGTTCAGGAAGAACAGAAATCACCCCGCCAAATACATCCGCCACGCTGAAAAAAGCTAGGGCAGCAACAAACATGAAACGTTTGTCAATTGAAAATGGATTTCTCATTAATGATCTCCTTTCATTATCGGTTTAGATAAAAGCATTCATCGCACCGCCGTGAAATGCGGAAGGCGCGAAAGAGGTGTTTTCACGGTTATCTCAGTTGGCCCTGCATAGGTTTTGCCATCATCGGCAAGCCACCTTCCGGGCGGCAGTACAATGCTGCGCGAGGAAGCGCCTTTCTTCAAGACCGGCGCGACAAGCAGATCCTCTCCCATCATGAACTGATCAATTACAGCGGCATAGCCCCGCCCGGGATAGTTATATTCTAGACTGCGGAGAATCGGCTCGCCGTCTTCCCCAGCCTTCTTCGCGAGCGATGCGAATTTCGGCGCAAATTTCTGGCGCAGCGCAACGATATTCGAGAATATCTCCTGATTCTTCGCGTCAAGCACGCGCCACGGCGAAGCGGAAATCTGCATCATAGGACAAAGCGCGTGGACCTGCGCGGAGCGGATGAAAAGCTCGGGATCAAACGGAGAACCGGGAATGAACGCAATCCAGTCGCCGCCGCCCACCATGTCAGGACAGATGAACGGATGACCGAGAAGACCCGCCGCGATCATATCGGCGACGATTCTGTCGAGCGCGCTCCATTCGTGCATCTTGTCGTGAAGACGCACAACAACGGGCTTGAGCTGAAAGCGCCATGTGTTGCGGATTTCGCAGAACGGATATTTCACCGCATAATCGCAGTAGCCATTGTTCAGAGAGCCGCTCGTCGATTCCGGATCATGGGCCTTGCGGTCTGAAAGATCGTAAGCCCCGAGATCCGCGCCGTCAAGCTTGAAGCCGTCCACACCGAAGTCGCGCACAAGTCCGTCAAGGGTTTCCGTAAACCACGCGTTCGCGTTAGGATGCGAGAAGTCGAGAAATGCCGAATATCCGTTCCACCATCCGCATGATTTCGGACGTTCCTTTATCTCATATTCCCCTTCTCCCGGCGCACGCGGCGAAGGCTCATTCAGAAAACCGCCCTTAATCGGATATCCTCGTACATCGTCAGGATTCCGGCCCCAGGCGATACGTCTGAACGCAGGGAGATCCATTCCGACATACGGACACATCCAAAGCATCACCTTGTACCCCATCGCGTGCAGTTCGTCGATCATCGCCTTTGGATCGGGGAAGCGCGAAGGCTCGAAACGCCAGTCGCCGTACCCGGACTGCCACGTATCGTCAATCATAAGCACGCCGGGCGGCACCCCGCGTGAAAGCATCGACTTGGCGTAGGCAAGAATATCTTTCTGATTCTGACGATACGTCAGCTCAATCCAGGTATTCAGCTGCGGCGCGGTGAAAAAGAGCGGATCCGGAGACATTCCGGTCGGCGCAAAAAATTTGCGCATCGCGTGGCGGTACGCGCCGGCAAGCGTCTTTTCCGCAGCGGTTTCGACGATCACCGGGCTGTCGGCATCCATCGTGATCTTTCCGTTTTCAATGGCAATGAACGACTGCGCCTCGGACCAGACGACGCGGCCGCGATCGGAGATCATCATCGACGCGCACTGGTTGGAATAATTGCGCTTGCGGATATCGATTTTGAGCGAGGTCTTCGCCGTGAACGGCATATCCGTACCGAAGAAGTTGGCGGCGCCCCACCAGTTCTCGCCCGCCTTCATCTCGACCGTACGGACGTTTCTGGGCGCAGACCGCGTCGCGAACACGTTGTCCGCATAACGTGCACCAAGTTTCCGGACGAGACCATCATCGTATTTATGCTCCACGGCTCTGCCCTGGTTCAACACGCCGAAACGCTGATCCTTCTCCCCGATGAAGACATTGCCTTTCATTTCAGGCATCGAATCGGATCCGTCGGGATTGAAAAGTCCGGAAGAGATCTCCACCAGCATGTCGCCGCTGCCGGACATGACATTATCCTTGATCACGAAACCGGCGGCGCGGTTGCGGCAGCTTGCGAAACGCCAGCTCTTGACATGCGCACCCTCGCCCCCGTCAGGACGCTGTCGGCAATAACCTGTCGCGGCATCGCGCATCAGATTGCAGTCGATGAGGACATTCTCCATCCGGCTCGAATCCGTCGTCCCGTCCTTGATGCCGTTGAGGAAATACTCGATGGAATAGTTGCACCTCTCAATCACATTCCGCGAATAGCGCACATTCTTCATATGGATGCTGTTCTTCTGTCCGCTCACGTCAAACTGATGTGTAAGCGCGGCATCGTAAACATCGCGGATATGACAGTTCTCAACTGTGTAATTCTCAAGACCGCCCCAGATTTCAACGGCGTTGCCATAGCGGACTGGAGCATTTCGGCCGAAGAGATTTTCTGCCTGAATAGAACCGCCGATCCACGTTATCATGCAGTTGGTCACCTTGAGATTCTTCACCGTTCCCGCGCCAACTCCGTGCGAGCCGACGTACATGATAGAGATATTGTCGACAGTGACGCCGTTGTTCCCTCCGATGCGGAAACCGTGGCGGCGGACGCAGAACTCTATAGACTTGAAACGGCTGCCCGGATTCTCTTTCGATTTGAGGTACAGGTATCCGCTTCCCTTCGCATGCGGCTTGAATTTCGTTGCCGCGGAATAGTCGTGCCAGAAATGAAGGTCGCCGGAAAGATCGGCATAGCCTTTATTGAACGTTTTGCCGCCATACTGCTGACTGAACGTGCCGTCTTTGTTGTATACAGGAACAATCTTGATAGCGTGAGCGCGTCCGCCGTCGAAAACGAGCGTTCCGGCATCATCCGTCCCGATCTGACAGCGCCAAACGTCCTTCGCATCGGTCTTTTCCCACTTCGCGGGATCTGCGCCGTTCATAGGTGAAGTGGTGACACACGGATTGGGTCCCGCTCCGTACGCCGTATAAGTAACGCCGGGGCATGTCTTGACGCTGCCTCGGAACAATCCCCCGCGCTCAAAAAGAACGTAAGTGCCTTTCTCAAGTTCTTCCCTGTTCAGGCGTTCAATCGTCCTCCATGCCGTCTGCGGTGTTGACCCGTCCGCAACATCATCTCCTTTTTCCGAAAGATAACGCCGCGGAGCGCCAACCGGAACAGACAAATTCGGAGCATTCTCGATCGCTTCAATTTTTTTCGCGAATAGGTCATCGATACGCCGAATAGCCACGTCGGATATTTTTACGAAGCGTCCGGTCCCGCAACCGGAAACATCGGCAAACGATGAACACGAAGGCTCGGCAAACACTACAATGCCGGCAAGTGTAGCGAAACTGACAAGCAATATCTTCTTCATGCTTCAATTATTCCAATATGTCATTTTTCCGGGAAGAGAGTTATTTCAGTTCCTTGACGAGGTCGAAAAGAACAAGCGGATCGTCGGTCGCGTCAAACCCGTTGTGTATTTTCTGAAGCCTGTCATTCTGAACTCCTTTTCATTTGAAATATCAACTTTATTTTCGGCCACGCCGCGCAGTCGATTCGCGGACGACAAGCGGAGCATCGAGAAGAATCCGGCGGGAGACGATATCGGGCTCGACGATACGCTCACGCAGTGAACGGTACGCCATCATCGCAATATCCTCGCACGGCTGGTGCACTGTCGTCAACGGAGGTGTGGCCGACACTGCGCAGCGCACATCGTCGAAGCCTACAAGCATTACATCCTCTGGCACAGACAGCTTGAATTTCAAAAGCGTATTCCTGAACTGCGCAGCAACATAGTCCGATTCGCACACTACGGCGTCAGGACGGTTTCGCCGCGAAAACCACGGCCTGAGCGCCGCCGTATCATCTGGTTTTGCTACAATGATCCTATCCTTACGCCCCACCTCCCCAAGTGCGCTCTGAAGACCTTCAAGCCGCGCACGGATTACTGACGCGCAGTTCGGACGCATGAGAAAGCAGATGCGTTTTGCACCGCAATCGAGAAGACGCTCGCCAATGGCACGTCCAGCCCCGAAGTTATCGATACTGACAAAATCGTGCGGCATATCCCGCATCGCAACATCACGGTCCACAAGAACCACCGGGATTTCCGCCTTATGGAAAAGCGTCATTATCTCCTTTGTCACGCGTTCCGGCGTCTTGAGAAACGCCAATGGCTGAAATATGACACCTGAAACACCTTGCTTAACGAGAGAACGCGCAACATCACATGCTTCTTTCGCCCGCAGAACCGGGTTATCCGACGGCGTATCGCCAAACACAAACGAGAAGCCGTCCTTCTGAGCGAATCGCATAAGAGCCTGACAGATCGGAGGGAATATCTCGCCGTGGGAAAGGCTCGGCACGATGAGACCAAGGCGACCGGACTCGATTCGCGCCATCCGCGTAGGAAACGTACCGGCACCTCGCTTGCGGTAGACAAGGCCTTTGTTCACAAGTTCATTCATCGCCCTGACAGCCGTAATGCGGGAAACATTGTATTTGCGCATCAACGCACCTTCGGACGGCAATGGCTCGCCCTGCGCATAGACTCCGTCCCTGAGGTCTTTCTGGAGCTTTGCGAAAATCTCCTGCCATTTCGGTGAATCTTTATCTGTCATGAGACCACTTCCTTCAAAGCGTACTCCCTGCCGAGCATCCGGTATTTGACTCCTGCAGCATTGTTATATGGCAGATATTCTATCATATCTTTCCCCGCAAAAGCGCGAAACTTCCCTCCGCTTGATTCCGAATCGTTGACGCCCGGAATGAGCGGAACGCGAAAGACGAACGGCACGCCGCTCTTGCGCAGCCAGGAGATGTTATCAAGCACGATTTTCAAATCACCGCCCGTCCAGCGCCTGAATTCCACCTCGTCCAGCAGCTTCAAATCCTGATAGACGAAATCCATCTCTGCAATTACAGAACGGTACGTTTCTACATCTGCATATCCGCTCGTTTCGACGGCAAGATGCACGCCTCGCGATTTGAGAATCGGGATGATCTGCAACAGAAACTCAGCCTGCGAAAGCGGTTCACCTCCGGAAAATGTCACACCTCCTCCGGACTGCCTCATGATGTCGGCATTTTTCAAAAGATCCTCCGCAAGCACCGCCGCGTCCCAGTCCTGACCGCACTGGACAGTTTCTCCGTCCTTGCGGGTCATCGTCTCCTTTTCGAACGACTGCCCTTCCGGATTGTGGCACCAGGCGCACCGGAGCGGACACCCCTTGAAGAACACGGTAGTTCTCACACCCGGTCCGTCATGGAGTGTAAACTCCCTGATCTCAAATATTCTACCTTTTTTCATTTTCTCTAACCGCTAACCACTAACCCCTAACTCCACCCGCTTTATAATCTGATCCTGATAAGTCTTTTCCAGTTCAATGAAATATCCGCTCCAGCCCCACACGCGCACAATAAGATGTCGATGACGTTCGGGATGCGCTTGCGCATCCATAAGCGTCTCACGGTTGATTGTGTTTATCTGCAGCTGGTGTCCGCCACGCTCAATGAAGAACTTGACGAGATGCGCCACCTTCTCCACTCCATCAGGCATCGCAAACGCAGAATCGTGAATCTCAATGGTCAACGGACCGCCGTTGCAGACCGGAACAAGATCCGGCTCCGTAAACGAACGCACCACTGAAACGGGTCCCTTCACCGGCACGTCAAGGGACGGCGCATAGTTCGCGGAAAGGGGCTGTCCGCTGAGACGACCGTCCGCCGATGCCTTAACCTCTCTCGCATGCCAGATGTAGTACATTGCGCTTCCCGTACCGGGACGGAATATTCCGCTGCGTCCGTTTTTCTTCCCGTCAAAGGCTTGTCCCCAGAAATCCAGCAGACGCTTCGCGATTTCATCAGCTTTCGGATCGGCGTTCCCCATTTTAGGCGCGTCTTTTGCGGCGGCAAGCATATCCGGACGCCCGGCGAAATCCGTATCAAGCAGTTCCACCAGTTCCAGAAGCGTGACCAGACGCTTTTCGAACACAAGATGCCGCACCGATGCGAGAGAATCGACAGCTACGGCAATTCCCGTTCCGTGCACGCCGAAATTGTTGTACTTAGCACCCTTCGAAATGTCTCGCGCATTTTCGATGCAGTTCGCAGAAATCACAGAGACAAACGGCCCCGGCAGTATTTCGACATTCCGGTACTTTTCGACAATGGCATCGGCCCGACGCTGAATCTCATCAAAGAACTCGCGTTCAACATCATCGAAGGAAACAGTCCGTCCTGCCGCATTCCGCAACGCCGCATCAAGCGCCCCGACGAAACTTACGGCGTCGATATTGTCGATATCCATTGCGCAGCCTGGGACGATGAATTCCCAGCATGCGGCCACGGTGTAGTTTCTGGCGTCCTCTTGCGCATAGCCCCAACGCTCAAGAGCGGGGATTACAACATCATCATTGGCATACTGAGGAAAGCCAAGTCCCTTCGCGGTAAGTTCCGTACCGAGCTTGTAAATCTCAAGAGGCGTAGTCTTGTTTACCCGAAGGTTGATTTTCGGATCGACAAGCTTCAGTTCGCCGCAAGCCTTGATGCATAGGCGGGAAAGATCGTTGAACGCGTCCTTGCCGTCTGGCGTGACGCCGCCGAGCATTACAGACTGACCGTTGTCGCCCAGCTGGACACCGATGTAAAGATCGCTGTCGCGGTTGCATGCTATGAAGAACTCCTCCATCTCCTCCAGCGCGGACTCTTCGGTGAGGCGACCTGCCCTGATATCTGCATCGTAATACGGATAAAGATACTGGTCGATGCGCCCCAGTCCGCAATGGTACTCACCCTCGCACCACATGGCGAAATGAAGAATCCGCAGCGATTGCAGCGCCTCATGGAAAGTGGTCGCTCCTTTAAACGGCACCTTTACGAGTGTCGCCGCTATATCTGAAAATCCTCGTCTCTCCGCTTCAGCGCGATAACGCTCCACAAGACCGAGAACCGCCTCGGTCGAAAGAATGGCATTCTCGAGGAATTCCAAACCTTCCGCGTCTGATTCTTCACGGCAACGGATAAGACGGGCTCTCATCTCATCAAGACGTGTGCCAAGCCCATCACGTATAGCAGATTCAAAATCGGCGGTGATGTTGAAAACCACTCCTTTTTCGCCGAAGGCGATGCCCTGCGCCCGCCGGTCATCCATCTCTTTGTCGGAGTGGAGATCGGGGATCTGCTTCACAGTCCGCAGGAACGCTATACGCTCACCGTCCATAAACGCGGGAGTCTCAGCTTTCAGCATCTCCTGAAGACCGATTCTGGCGCGCTCCATATCACCGATACCTTCATCGATAAAACGATCAAGAAGCGGCTTCCAGTCGACATCGCGACGAAAGGTCCGATGTTCCTTGTCAAACGTCCTCTCCAACAGACTTTTTATTCTATCTGTCATCTCAAATCCTTTTATATTCCATTCCCGTAACTTCAAAGTGGGTCAGACCTACTTTGAAGTTACTGCACTCCCAAGCGTTCTTCGATATCCTCGATTGTGCCGCCTTTTGTTTCGGGCATAAAGAATACAGCCCACACGAGCTGCACCGCCATCATCAGCGCAAAGAACGCAAACGCCCACATTCCCGCGCCCTCCGCAACAACCGGAAATGCCCACGAAATAACAGTGCACATGAACCAATGCGTGAAGCATCCAAGGGCCTGTCCCTTCGCCCGCACCACATTCGGGAACACTTCGCTTATGTACACCCATATGACAGCCCCGGACGAAATCGCAAAAAACGCGATAAATCCAAGAATTCCCGATACGGCAATAGCCGCATTAGGAGAAGCGAGCGACAGCTGCCATGCCACAAGACCGTGCATGGCAATCATCATCGCAGAGCCGCCAATGATCATCGCACGACGTCCGAACCGGTCAATCACGAGAAACGCCAACATGGTGAATGTGAGATTGACCACGCCCACGCCTACCGTTCCTGCAAGGGCGGCAAGTTCGCTTCCCTCTCCGAAAATCATCTGAAAAATGCGCGGCGCGTAGTAGTTGAGGGCGTTTATGCCGGAAACCTGGTTGAAAAACGCAATCAGAAAAGCAAGCATTATCGGCTTGAGATACCGCCGCTGGAAGAGAGCGACATCAACGCCGCCGGCTGCTGACTTCAGCGACTCGGCGATTTCGGAAAGCGTCTGCGTCACCTGCGGATATCCGATGCGCTCTAGCACTCCACGCGAGTCATCGGAACGGCCCGCCCTCACAAGCCAACGAGGAGACTCGGGGATAGTCGCGAGAAGCGCCATGAATAGAGCAATCGGCAGACACTCCACACCAAGCATGACACGCCATACGATGCGCGGATCGGCATTCGGCATGAACCGCGCCACAAGATAGTTGGATATGTACGATACAAGAATTCCGAGTACGATGTTGAACTGGTTCATGGCGACAAGACGTCCGCGGTATCTGCCGGGGGAAACCTCGACGATATAGAGCGGAACAACGACCGAAACACCTCCTATGGCAAGGCCGCCTATGAAACGGAACCATCCAAGGAGATGCGGACCCCATCCCGCATCAAACGGTGTTAATGCGCAGCCGACAGCCGAGACAAGGAAGAGAACCGCCATCAGCCAGAGCGTAGGCTTACGTCCCCAACGGTCCGATGGGCGGCCCGCCGTGAAAACGCCGATAACTGTTCCGATCAGCGCACCGGATATGATAAGCCCGTGCCAGAAAGCAGAAAGGCCGAATTCACTTTGAATGGCCTTCTCACATCCGGAAATGACACCGGAATCGAATCCGAAGAGAAAACCGCCGAGCGCAGCAACAACGACAATGTAGAAGAGTGATTTGTTCATGGTAGCAGATTGATGTTTGACAATTCCATTTTCGGTTCTTTAAAACAAACACTTATTATATCGCGAGGTATTTTTCCCTACGCAAATGACATGTCAACTTTTTCGGCTCTTCGTGCATGACTGTGGGTATTCGTTAGCGGCATAACCTCATTTGACCCCCTGTTTCATTGGCTGCGGGGCTTCTCTCCCCGGCAGCGGAATTTTGATCGAAGAACAGCACAGCATAATCAGGCTGATCATGCTGTCGATGTTGCGGAATCCGTAGGCAACGCGGAT
>JAGBFY010000465.1 GCA_017936245.1 Kiritimatiellia bacterium | reverse complement strand
ACTATTTCTTCGGCAAGCCGAAGTCCGTAACGGCATTTGGAGCCGCCGACATCGTCTCCAAGAACGGTGGCGTTGATCATGTGGTCGCGACTTACGACTATGGCGACGGTTCGCTCGTCATGGCCGAAGGCGGATGGGCTGCGGCAAAGGGTACTCCGTTCGAGATGAGCTTCACCATCGTCTGCGAGAAGGCTACTATCAAGCTTGACGCATCCGGATATCACATCTATCCGGTGAAGGGAAAACCGATCACACCCAAGGTGGATGTGAAGGCCGGCCCGACCGGATGGCATCAGGAACTCGCCTATTTTGTGAACTGCGTCGCCAAAGGCGTTCAGCCCGACAAGTATCAGACGATCGATTCCGTTGAGGATTCGATGAAGATGGTGTTCGCGGAGATGAAGAGCATCAAAACCCGGAAGGCCGTCGCGATCTGAAGTGCGCCGAAAGCCGACCATTAACCACTAAGCACTAACCACTATCTACTAACCACTATGCGATACATAGCACTTAACGGATGGATTTACTGCGGATTCGGCGGAGAGAAGTCTCCTCGCGAATTCATTGACTGGGCCGCTGAAAAGGGGCTGGACGGAATAGAGCTTACGGTCGGAGACTGCCTCTCCGCAGATACGACCGAAACCGAGGCAAAGGAGCTTGCGGCTTATGCGAAGTCCAAGGGCGTGGGGCTGCGTTCGCTTGCGACCGGTGCTGGCTGGGGCAAGTGGCTCTGCTCCGACGATCCAGCGGAACGCGCCGAGGCGATCGCTTTCGTGAAGAAATATCTTCAGTTGGCCGCCTGGCTTGGTGCGGAGACGGTTCTTGTCGTTCCGGGAGCTACGCGTGTCGCATGGGACGCATCCCATGCGGAGGTCTCCTATCTCAACGCATGGAACAACGCTACAGCGTCCATCAAGGAGCTGGTGCCCGTGGCCGAATCGCTCGGCGTGAATCTCGCCCTTGAGAACGTATGGAACCGTTTTCTCATTTCTCCGATGGAATGGAAGCTGTTCCTCGATCAGTTCGCCTCGAAGCGCATAGGCATATATTTCGATGCCGCAAACTGCTGTCTCAACTGCCGTCCGGAGGATTTTCCTGAGATTCTCGGCGACTACATCAAGGCGGTCCACCTCAAGAACTTCGAGGAGAGCGATTCCGCCGGCGGTCTGCATGGGTTCGGGGATGACGTATTCAAGGGTGTCGTCGATTTCGGAAAGCTGTTCGCTGCGATGGACCGGATCGGCTATGCCGGACCGTACACGGTTGAGATGATTCCGTTCTCGCGTCTGCCGGATCTTGTAATGCCGGACGAGACGCTTGCCGGAAGAATGGTCGAGCAGATTTCAGAACTCAAGAAGATTTAACGATAAGAATTGCCATACGCAAGGAGATTGAAATGAGTACGACAAGAAGAGACTTCCTCAGAGGTTCCGCCGGGATGGGCATGGCCGCGCTCGCGACAGGTTGCGTTTCTCGCGGCGGCTGGTTCGGCGGTACGCAAGGTGCGCCGATGCACGGTTTTGCAGCCCCGAAGATTCCGCATATCAGACTCGGTGTGGTCGGCATGGGCAGCCGCGGATGCGGTGTGGTCGGCCGCGTGTGCAACCTTCCCGGAATCACGGTGACCGCAGTCTGCGACAATGTGCCGGAGAAGATCGCCAAGGCGCAGAAGATCCTCTCCAACAAGAAAAAGCCTGCCGCCAAGGAGTACCTTGGCGATGAGGCATGGAAGAAGCTCTGCGAAGATCCGAATGTGGACGTCGTGTACAATACGACCCCGTGGGATCTGCATGTTCCCGTGCAGCTCGGTGCGATGCGCGGCGGCAAGCACGT
>JAGBFY010000464.1 GCA_017936245.1 Kiritimatiellia bacterium | reverse complement strand
TGTGGCCATTGAAACGATGGGTGACACATATGAACTGAAGGCAGCTGTCCTGGCGACAAAGGAAAACGCTTCCCTTCCTGTAATTGCGACCGTTGCGCTCGGGAAAGATGGACGTCTCCTGACCGGTGCCGACATCGAATGCGTAGCAACCCTTCTTGAGGGTTTGCGCGTGGATGCGATGGGGCTCAATTGCGGTTTCGGTCCAGATCTCATGCTGCCGTACGTGCAGCGTCTTGCCCGGATGACATCCATTCCGATCGCTGTCAAACCGAACGCAGGCCTTCCGAAATCAGAGAACGGGCGGACCGTTTTCACCGTCGGGCCTGATGATTTCGCAAAGGATGTTCTCGAACTCGTAAAAGCTGGAGCCGCATTTGTCGGCGGATGCTGCGGCACCACTCCTGCGCACATTGCCGCCCTTTCCGCTCTTCTGAAACGTCAGAAGCCTGTTCGCAGAACTGACGGTAATCCTCTTGCCGACCGCATGATCATATCATCCGGCTCACGCACGGTGGAGATTCCTCTCAACGATTCGATCATAATAGGAGAGAGAATCAACCCGACAGGGAAGAAGAAGCTCAAAACAGCCCTTGCCGAAGGTGATGTAGCGTATGTACTTAGGGAAGCCGTATCACAGGCCGATGCCGGTGCACATGTTCTCGATGTGAACACAGGGGTACCGGGCATTGACGAACCTGCGGTTCTTGACGCAACCGTGCAGGCTGTCCAGAGCGTAACCGACCTGCCGCTCCAGATCGACACGTCAAACACCATGGCACTCGAACGCGCCCTGCGCCACTACAACGGAAAACCTCTGGTCAATTCAGTGAACGGCAAGGAGGAGTCACTCTCGGAGGTCCTTCCGCTTATCGCGAAATACGGCGGCGCGGTCGTAGCGCTCACACTCGACGAATCCGGCATACCGCCGACCGCGGAAGGAAGGCTTGCGATAGCGAGGAAAATAGTGGAACGGGGCGCGGAATACGGTCTCAAGCCGAGCGATTTCGTGATAGATGTCCTGTGTCTCGCAGTCAGCGCAGAACCTTCAAGTGCGAATGTCATACTTGAGGCGATGCGACTTGTGCGTGAAGAGCTTGGATGCAGGACATGTCTCGGCGTATCAAACATTTCGTTCGGACTTCCCGCACGTCCTTTCCTCAACGCCACATTCTATACGCTCGCACTGAACGTGGGACTTTCTGCAGGTATCATAAATCCGCTTTCGCAGGAAATGATGACGGCATACCGTTCCTACCGAGCCCTTTCTGCGAAGGACGAACAGTGTACAGAATGGATCGCACACGCGCCATCGCTGCAGAACACATCGGTTGCCGCATCCGCATCGGGCAAAACCGATGCGACAACCGTTTCTGATTCAGGTTCCGCAATTTTCGAGGCAATACGCAGGGGATTCAAGGCTGATGCCGCCGCACATGCAAAAAGCGCGCTTGCTGACGGCAAGCCAGCGCTTGCAATAATCAACGAGGATATAGTCCCTGCTCTTGAGACGGTCGGCAAAGGATTTGAATCCGGAACCGTATTCCTGCCTCAGCTTCTTATGGCGGCGGATGCGGCTGGCTCGGCGTTCGATGCAGTGCGCTCCGCTTTCCCGTCCGATGCCGTCGCCGACAAGGGAAAAATCATGCTTGCAACGGTCAAGGGAGATATCCACGACATCGGCAAAAACATCTGCCGAGCCCTTCTCGAAAACTACGGCTACAAGGTGATCGATCTCGGACGCGACGTGCCGCCGGAAGCGATCGTTGCTGCGGCAAAGCGCGAACAGGTGCGTCTTGTCGGACTCTCCGCGCTTATGACGACGACTGTCGGATTCATGGAGGAGACGATACGGCAGCTGCATGCCGAAGTGCCCGGATGTGAAGTGACCGTAGGTGGTGCAGTCCTGACGGCAGAGTATGCGAAAAGCATAAAAGCCGACCACTACACCAAAGACGCAATGGAACTTGTGCGTCTCACCGAAACAATCCTTCACTGATTGTCCGAGAGACGCACCTGCATTGACAGCGGCCATCTAACAGCCGCTGTTTCTTTTTCTATAAACCAGAACCGGTCAATCGGCCACAGCGACAATCTTGCCGCCGTTCTGCGCACTCTTGTGGGCAGCAGCGCAGAGCGCGAGATTGTGTATGGCATCGGCGGCGGAAAGGCGCTTCTTCGCCACAACGCTCTTGGCGTGATCCTCGATGATCGTCTGATAGATGTTCTGGATCTTGGCAGGCTTGACCTCGGAGGTCTTCTTGCCGTCATCAAGCTCAAGACGGATGCGGATGGGTTCATCCTCATATCCCGAGAGCTGGAACATCGTGCCGTAGCCACGGAGAGCAGCCTTGTCGCCATATATCTCGTAGCCGAGGTTCGTAAGCGTCCCCGCAAGGCCGCCGCGCATTTCGGAGAATGCCGCGTTCACGCTGCCCTGAGTTCCATCCTCGAAGAAGAACTTGATGTATGCGCCATCCTCGGACTTGATCTTCATCACCTTCGGATAGTATACGGCAGCGACCTTCTTGATCTTCTTGCCGAAGATGAACTCTGCAACGTAGAAGCAGTGGCTTGCGACGTCACCGATCGGGCCGCCCATCTCTGCCACATTGCTGCAGCGCCATGTTGCAGCCTCGGCGGGATCGTAGCCGTATGCGAACTCCATGTGGAAGCAGCCGTCGTTCACCTTGCCGAGCTTGCCGCCCTGTGTGGCCTTTGCTGCGGCGATGTTCCATGCGTTATTGACCATCATGTGGTCGACGCTGAGGGACAGCCC
>JAGBFY010000463.1 GCA_017936245.1 Kiritimatiellia bacterium | reverse complement strand
TCTGCGGAGGAGCATCATCAAAGCCTTCCCCGTAGAAAAGAGCATACACAGGATATCCTAAAGGCGTACGGCAGATGATTTCCTTGCGTGCGCATTTCTTCGCTTTTGAGCAAATGTCCATTATCTCATCAACCCGCACCTTCCAGAAATCAGGGCGCCGTTCAAGTCCCGGGATCGCAAAAGGCCTGAACCGCGTCAGCTTGATGCCCTCTTTCTGCGGTGACGAAGCGCATCCGCACGGAAACAGCGACGTCGCTGCACCAGCCACCATGCCAGTCATGAAATCACGTCTGTTCATTCTTCCCAGTCTCCTTTGTGTTTCTTCAACGTATAACCACCGTCATTCCAATGAGATTGACACCACCTCCGGAAGCCATCAGGACCCCGCCAACTGGGGAAGCAATCAATTAATCGAATATTTACCACATCTTTTTGACTTATCTACCTTTTCCGAAGGGTCTGTCCCCTGATTATTCATTCATTTCAAATGTACCTCAACTCCCATAGAACTTTGAGGGTTCCATTTCTTCCCTGGATGCAAAACCAAGCCTAAAGGTACGCGAAACACTATGTCACCATGCGGATCACCTTCTTTGCCTATCCAGAATTTAATGCGCAAAGCCGCAGAATCCCATGTACGCGCTGAGAACCTTCCTATATCGGGATAAACCCATGAACAGGCATTGGGGGCTTTCCAAAGTTCAGGGATGCCGCCATCAACCTCCAGCTTCATTACTTTTCGCGGAATCAATCGGGCATATACCGATGCAATCGAAAGCGGAAGGATTCCTGTGTTTTCAATCGATACAATCTCAGCAAGAAATCCATTGAATCCCGGCGCAAACGTTAATCTTTGAACCAGCTCAAAGCCAAATCCCCCCTCAACATACCGCCCAGATACCATCATGACACCCATGCGTCCATCCATTTTCCAGTCGATAGCGCATACTCTTTGTGGTGTAGCCCAAATATTACGCCCTTCGGGGCTCTTGAGCTGAACCATCCCTGCATACGAGCCAAGCATTTCCTCATCAAGGCGAACCGCCGAAAGAAACGCCGACTTACCCTTTTCCGCCTGCGCCTCAAATCCACAGCCAGTGAGAATAAGCGTCCTATAAGGCAAAATATCGCACCCTACGCGACCTTTCGTCGCCTTTGCCGCCTGCGTACGGAAGTGTTCAGCAGTTGACATAGTGCGCAATAACGCCACCTTGCGTTCCTGAGGCGGTGGCTGACAGTGAATCTCTGCGACCTGACTATGCACATTCTTGAACATTTCTGTCATCTGCGCATACGGTTCATCATTTATCGATACCAGCCCGTAGTTTCCGTTCTCAGGGCATGTACGGCTCGTCCCTTCCTTTGGATCGTCCATCCAAGCAAAGAAATTGTAGCCGACAACACCTTTCGCCGAAAGGACTGTACGCACGAAAAGTTCCGATGCCGCTGTGCGTTCGGCCTGAGTATTGAACCTCTGACCTGTCGCATAAGTGCACGGACATCCCGAATCAAGCGCCATGAAGCTCCATTCAGTCAGCAAAACAGGCTTTTTGGATAAGGAATGAAGCCAATTCAACAGCTTTGCAATATTCTGATAGCGTCCACCCTTCCAAGCTTCCACAACATTCCGATCAAGATCGGCACGCGGATAGGAATTTACCGAAACAACATCACAGTGCCGACCGCACGCCTTTATAACAACAGGATGCGCCCCGTTGAAACCTGCAAATCGTACTCCAAGAATCAAGTGGTTCGGGTCATGCCGACGAACTGCAGCGCACAGCACCGAAAAGTAGGTTTCGGCAGCAAATGCGAGAAATCCAATTTTATCCTCACCATGCCTCTTTTTGAACGTTTCCAATGCTTTACGCGCAGTATGGGCTGGCGGCAACTTTGCAACTGTATCGTACAATCCCGTTGCTAGGGGACGGGCCTTGTCCTTACCCCACCATACAAGTTCATTATCGAGAAAGTATCCAAACAAGTTCAGATCATTTCGACGGCTTGAACACAGTTCCTTTGCGCGCCTATCTGCATACTCCGCAAATCCAGGATGGAACATATTAGGTATGTACGAACAAGGCGCACGGTTTTCAGGCACAATCCAAAGATCAGGATCCTTCTGCCTGCAAAGATGGTGACCAAAGGAAAGCGGTACATTGTACAGCAGTCCTTCCCGCCCATACAACGACGCATCGCATCCAGTTCCCAGTGCCGTAAATCCCCAATCACAGATTCGCTTCAACGCAGCGCGTTCCCAAGCCGAACGGCTGGGATATCGGGAATCGTTGTTCCGTCCATACGGAGCATAGCCTAGAACATCAGAATAAAACCCTGTGTAACGGACATGATCAACGCCCGTTACTATCTTTTTCCGACCAGCACCATCGAAAACCCACCAGCGTCCATCAGAATCTGCTGCAAGGCGATGAAACGCACTCATGATATCGGCTTCCCCTTCGCACCAAACGCTCCAACCGGGCGCACGGAGAAGTGCACGTTCTCAATCTTCCCGGAAAGTTCCGTTACCGAAAAGAGACACTTCACCCGCCCACCGTCAAAATCTTCATGCAGGTAGCACTTAGGAGAAAAGACCTCCCTTACAACAGCCCTACCATCTTCGCATTTAGCAGTCACTTCATAGCGATTTGCCCGTGGTGCATCCCCGTTTGAACATGCAGAAGGGAATGTAACCTCCACACATTCAACAGGCTTTTTACCACGCGTACTGCCCTTTATGCGACGCGACCGCACAATCGCCCCCTCCTGAAACTGCGGAGCTATTTCCTTTGCCGCCCTTACGTCATATGCATACGGGCTTACTCTTCCCAATGGCAAAGGCACGACCCAATCAGCAGCAATCCTTTCACCTTCAGAATACACGAAATCAAGTCGATAGATAACGATGCGCCGGTCATAAACATCCATGACATAGCCTTGCCGTGCATCACGCGCCAAAATTGGGGACATCAGCATATCCTTGCGCCGTTCCTTCTCATTCGGAGTTCCTGCCGGAAGGCTCGGGCTGTTTTCGCAACCTGTGAAAGTCACGCAATAACGGACGCTCGGAACTTCCAGTGCAGTGAACTCCCCTTGCCATATTGAACGCTCGTCAGTGCAGGCGACATGCCCATGCCCCATCATCGCAAAGCAGTTCGGGAACTCTTTAAGCATCTCTGTTATGCCGCCGGTATCCTGACCCCATGCGATTTTCCCTGCAACAGTGCCCTTCAACAGACGATGCTGGAGGTAGAAAAACGGCTTATCACCAACCAACTTCGAGCGATATGCCTGAAGAGCCTCTTTTACACCTGGAATGAAGCTTCCCGAACAGGTTTCCTTGCTGTGCAGAGGATGATGCGCCAGAATGAAATGATAGCCTTTGACCTCCTTGACGACAACCGGCGACCACTTTTCATGGAAACAACGTTCCCAAAGCGCGGCAGGATCATTGTTGGGGATGGACAATCGCTTCAATTCGTCATCGGGAAGCAGTCCCTTCGACTCTATCCACGCATAGCCTCCCATATCG
>JAGBFY010000462.1 GCA_017936245.1 Kiritimatiellia bacterium | reverse complement strand
CCCGACCTGCAAATTCTCTCCGTCAAACCTGCCTGATGTCGCCTGATCCGAAAACTGATGCCAATGCACACCGACGACAAGTGGATGCCTGAGAGCGCTTGTGACAAATTGTCTGTACACCTCTGCCCGCTCGTTCTGATCCTTCACATGGACAATGCCAGGAGAGACAGGACCGCGATCAAGAGCACCGCAATGAAACTCTCCGATTACTACCGGCTTGTCGAATGCCGATGTCCACCACTGATATTCCGACAGGTCACGGCGGTAGATGTTGAAAGATACCACATCTGCATATTTCACGCTGGCGGCGAGAGCGAAACGTTTGGGATAACCGCCGGCATACCGGCATCCCATGTACAGCTTGTGCGGTGCCGCTTTCTTGAACTCGTCACGGATCGTTGAAAAATACGCTTCACAGAGGACTGTTGAAAACTCTTTCAGCTCCTCCTTCGATGGTCTTGCCGGAATCTTCCCGTATTTCGCCGCAAGACGGCGGCGGAACTCGATCTTCGCTGGCTGCGAATCGGAGCTCTCCCACGTCCACTGCGCAAGCGAAGTCTCGCCTCCCCATTCAAGCTCATTATCCACAAAGAAGCCGAAGCACCACGGGTCGTTCATTTCACGTTCGTGAAGCTTCATCTGACGGCGCACCTCAAGACGGAAACCGGGATCGAAGGGGTCGCGAAAAGGCCACCACACGCCTTTCGCCTTCTCGATCGGACGGCACTTCAGCTCGAAACGGTCGCAGTAAGGAGTGCGGTCCATCAGGCACAGATCACGGTCGGAGGAATTGCCGATCGTGTTCGCCCCCCAGCTGCGCAGCCGCCTGTGGGCCAGTTCCGACCATATCTGACGCCAGCCTTCGCCGTACTTGCGCGCGATGTTGCAGGCGGAGAAATCGAACACGTTCGTCACCCCGCGCTTTTCATAGCTCGGCCAGAGCAGTTCGTCCCGCGTCGTATAGAACAGGCCTTCGGGAGAATTGCGCGGCGGCAGGCTTTCAAACCAGTACTCCCTGCGTCCGATCGGAGTAACGGCCGACGACGGCGTGACTCTCAACGGACCATGGCTCCACCACAGTCTTCCATCAGGATCAACGAACCACCATTTTCCGCGGATTTTCTCGACACGGAAATGTCCGGTGGCCTTCAACTGCGGCCCCTTCAGCCATCCGCCCCACTTGTTCCAGTCCGAAGGTCCGGGATTGGATGCGAGATCTTTCTCTTCGGCCGCCTTCGCCAGCGCAAGATCGGAATCGGACTTCACCTTTCCGGGCCAGTCGCGATGAATGAACTGTCCGTAACGGTCGATGAACGGAAAGAATCCGTCAACCCCAAGCTTCGCCCAGGAGACGATTCCTTCCGTGCTTCTCGAACGGCCGCGGGCGAAAATGCGACGCACCTTCGACGGATCGAACTTCTTGGGATTGTTCATCCCGACCGTCATCTTCACCACATTCTTCAGATCGATCATGTCGCACACAACGCCGCCACGGCGCTGGGCAGAGTAGAAGGACACATCCTGCGTTTCATGGTCCCACACCTGCTTCGGCAGCGCCCAGTGACGCATCGACACGAGACGCTCTTCAACAAGACGCCAGTCACCAAGATCCGGCGGCAGACGCACGACCTCGTGCTTCATGCCGTTGCGCGAAACGGCGAACCTCGCCGAATACACTCCCCGACGGAGCTTGAAGTCGCCGCCGGGATTGAACAGCTTGAGCGAATAGGAATCGTTGTGGGTTTTAGCATCCTTGAACACGGCGACAATTTCATCACACCCTGAAAGGTCCCAACGACCTTCGACAACAATTTCGTTTTTCGCGCCCTCGATGCGGGGCACCCCCTCGTGTGCATCGAAAAGTGTTATTTCCGACACCCCCTGGATGGCGGCAAACAGCGCGGCTGCAAATACGCCTGTCATTTCTTCCATGTTCCTTTCTTCACGGAAAACGTCTGGTTCGGCTCCGCGGGCACAAAGCCGTGCGTGGAGCCCTGCACCCATAATATGCGCTTGCTGGCGCACGGCAGATTCTCAAACATCATCGCAATGCCGGACGGCGGACATATATAATCCCCAAGTCCCGCCCGTGAGATTTTGTCGCGACAGGAAGGATTCACCCTCTTGGCGTGATTTACCGCATCATAATACGGAAGCCCTTTCGCAAACGGGATGAACCAACCTCCGCGGTTGCGCCCCATCGTCTCTCCGCCGTGGTCGCATCCCCACGGAACGCGGGCATCCACCTCGGTCACATCCCGGTCAAGGCCTGCCGCCCAGATGCACTGAAGCCCGCCCTGACTGCCGCCTGATACGGAAAGCCTTCCGTTCCATTCAGGGAGCGACTTGACATATTCAAGCGCACGCATCACCCGCCATGTCATCCCTCCAAAATAAGCGGTGTCGGGATTTGAATTCTGCGCAGGATCGAACGCATAGCCGTGGCCGTTGGACTCGATGGATTTGTAGAATTTCCTGTAATATCCGTATTCACGGCCAAGTTCGTAACCATGCGCGTTTACATGAAATATCATCAGTCCCTTCGCCCCGACTTTTGTCGGCCGCTGGACCGACGAACGCGAATAGCCGTCGAACCGCACCAAAGCGCCACACGCCTTTTTCTTCCCCTCCGCCCATTTTGGCACGGACAGATACCCCGTCACCGGACGCGGTCCGGCGCACGTGACGCTTACCGCATAGATATTCGCCGGACCGCCGACACCTTCGACAAGCTTGCGTTCAGCCGTCATGGGCACGGCGGCGAGCGCGGCGCGGCGCTTTGCCCAGAACGCATCGAAATCTTCAGGCTCGGGAAACTGCGGGATCTTTTCCGGTTCCACGCCCGCGCCGCCGTCAAAGAACACCCGACGGTCGTTCTTCTCGTAAGGATTCGCCGCACGTACGCCGTCAACCGTACGCCAGTCGATCCTTTCGGCTCTGCGGAAGACGCGTCCGTTGGTATCCTGCAGCGTGGCGGACAGCCGGACGAATCCGGGTTTGGCGAGGCTGGTCCGCACCACAAGCGGAAGCGTTGCGGCATCCGCACGCCCCTCCTCCGCAAGACCATCATCACCGGTGCGCTTCCAGACGACAAACGCCGTTCCCGCAGGGATCGGACCGGTCACATGCTCAAGACGCAAAGTGAAAGTCATGGTTTCACCGGGTGCGTAGAACGCCGGGGTACGGTCACATGCCCCGCGAAGGTGCGCACGGTCGAAAAGCCCGACACGACCTTCATTCTTCTCGGAAACCGGGCCGCCATCTACCGCCGCAAGAATCAGAGAGCCGTCCCCGTCCAGCTCCTTGGCCGCAAATCTGAAATCGCGCCATATGCCGTGTTCATGGCGTATGCGCAGGGAAAGCGCGCCGCTCGGAACCCCGTGAAACACGCCTTTAAACGTGAAAGGACCGGGAAGACATTTCAGCAGATCTGCGTCGAAATCGCGCTGCCATCCTGCCGACTTAACGCACAGAGCGAGCCTGTAAGGGGCGTAGATCGGCGCAACGCCCTTGTTGATGCCGTTCAGCGTCACTGCAACGCGTCCTCCTGCCCGTTCGACATCGGCCGAAACCGGCACCAGCCGCGCACCGGCGTAAAGGTCGAGCAGTCGCGTGTCCTTCTTCTTATCCGGATAGTCATCCAGCTGCCAGGGATAGAACGGAACCGTGTCGATCGTGGAGACATGGCGATCCAGCATCCACTTCACCGCATAGCCGATATCATCCATCTTCTGTCCCTTTTCGAAAGCGCGGTCGCCCGGCTTCATCAGACGGGAAAGAGGCTGCAGCCATTCGAACGCAATGGGTTTAGATTTCCAGACATCATCCATTCCGTCCACAGCATCGTATTTCCAGCCGCTTTTCCCCCAGCGCTTGAAAAGCTTGGGCATCCCCACGCCGTCACGGCGCAAACCGGCAGGCGGATTTTTGCCGCCTTTGAAAAGCCGCACGAGAGTCGGAACGTCATCCGTCATCGCGATCAGCGGCGTCTTCTTGAACACATCGATGTACATGCGCATGATACGCCATTTCGTTTCATCGTCTGCGCCATAGTCGCGGTCACTCACACCATCTTTGCCGAGCCGCCAGCAATGCCATTCGCCCCAGTTTCCGTAGCTGCCGATATCGATAGCGTACAGACGCGGATCTCCATCGTACTTTTCCGCAAGCGCACGGATGAATTTTGCATGCTCCTCAAGGAATATCCTGTCGTTCCAGACAGGGCACCACATTTCGGTGGTGGCGTTCTGGTTTGTGCCGCCTTCGCCCCAATTGTATTTGGCACCGGGATACGGCTTGTACTTCGCACCCTTCTCCCATACCCAATCCGGCACTATCGACTTGCGTCCGCCGTTTCGCGAGCATGTCATGATGCGAAAATAGAACGGAAGCCCCTTCTTGGCGTAGAACTCAATCTCCCGTTCAAGGACATCCCACCTGTACACACCTTCCTGCGGATTGAAATGACGCCACTGGTATCTTGCATATCCACATCCTACATTGCAGTGGTTGGTCACCTTGTCCCAATTCCAGTAGGCAGTCCATCCCTGGGCCGGATTGACAAACGGTTCGGTGTTCTCGGTAAATGCGATTGCAGTCGTCGCGGCCGATGCCGCCGAGGTCGCCAGTGCGAGTGCGGCAATGTACGCAAAAAAGTTCATTTGTCAGTTCTCCGGTATGCCAGACATCAGCGGATGATGACAGACAGCCCCTTCGGCGCGAACGAGAGTTTTACTGCATTGCCGTCCACCGAGACTTTCCACGTTCCCTTCACATCGGGAGCGTTCAGCCTTGGGCAGCCTTCAATTCCGCCTTCGGCGGTCATGATGATCCATTCGTTTTCCCCGCTGCGCCCAAATGCCGCCGGGGTGCGGGCATCCACCGTCAAAGTGGCGTCAGATGCGAACACAACCTTGCCGTCACACGTTACGGTCCCGATGAAGGTCAATCTCCAGTCGTTGTTCACAGTGAATGTTCCGGCGTTAACGAGCGACGGGAAGCCCACAAGGTCGTTTACCGTATAATCGTTGCCGTTCAAGTCAAGCGTCGCCGCTGCGTTGGTTGCGACAACCGTATCAAACACCGGAAGTTTACGGATCACCGTATCCTCGTCATCGGTCAAGGTCAGGAGATGTCCGTCACCGGAATCGACGATTTTCGAATAGTCTGCGACATTGTGACTTCTGCGCCCAAGCCGGTCAAGCATGATTCCGGAATATTGCGCCCACGTATAGCCAGCTTCCGTTCCATGAACATTTCCCAATGCCGAACTGTGATAGTATGCACCGCCGCCAGACATCGTACTTGTACCGCAACCCGTACCTGTACAAAGACGTATCTCGATCGAATGTGCCCCTGGCGCAACATCAACCGACCCCTGCTTGACGCCACCCCATGCATTGGCACTCGCAGGAGAATCGTTCATCACAACCAAATTGCCATCCAGATACACGCACCCCCTGGCCAATATGCAACTGGCAAATGTCCATTGTTCATTCGTGGCGTTTCTGTTCCATATTGTTCCCTGATATGTCCAAATTGTGTTATCCGCCCATCCCTGAGTGGTGCCGGCTTTGTACGCCATCTCGGGTGAAAGGTAAACGTTGCCATTCGTGTATGTCACCCTATCATTCCAGGAAGCATTGACATCAGACGACGTGTCAAAGGTTCTGCCCCCGCCATATAATCCCGGCTGCCGGTT
>JAGBFY010000461.1 GCA_017936245.1 Kiritimatiellia bacterium | reverse complement strand
TTCACCGTAACAGAACCACCGCCCGGATTGAGCGCATCAACCGGTACCGCCCCCGTCGAACACTCACGGTTGTCCTTCAGGTCGACCTTCTCCATGTACCAGCGGTCGTCCTCCAGTTTTTCCTCGTAATCGGTCTCTTCATCTACAGTCACATTCTGGTAATCCAGCATTATCACCTCGGCGATGGCAATGCCGGCATCTGTCAGGTGATCAACCCTAACACGCTCCTGGAGATACAGGTTAATGCGCGTCTGCAGCTGCGCATCGACGGCATAGGTCGCTATCAGCACCGAAAGGACGGCCAGTATCCAGATCGCGCCAACAAGCGCACTGCCGCCCTTTCGCACCATGCGACCCGTCAAGCCGCAGTCCGTAGCTGAAATGTCAAATCTTTTCATATGCACAAAACTCTTCTTCGCCGCCATTCACTGCAGAAAACAGATCTGACTGCGAAAGAATTTGAACGGATTATACCATAACTGTTAAAATATATGCCGCACAACGAAGAAAATGACAGATCTCAAGCATCAAAGAATGTCCGCCCCCCGGCCTTGATGCGAGAAGCCTTGGGATAGTCGAATTTCCAGACCTGTTTCAGAAATTCCTTCGCCTCGTACTTCGCCATCGGAAGATCGTGAAGAAGATAGTTTCCGCAATTGACAGCAGTCGCACCGGGCACCTCTCCTCGATAGCCCGCCATATGCTTGAACGCCACGCGCATAAGCTTCTCAATCTCGCACGGCATTATCTCGTGCTCCGTATTGGTTATGAAATAAAAGCCGGTAAGGCACCCCATCGGCCCCCAGTACACGACATGATCCTTGAACTTCGAGTTCCGCAGATACGTTGCGACGATATGCTCGATCGTGTGCATTGCGTTCGGATGGATGGCGGGCTCCACGTTTGGACGCTTCATGCGAACGTCAAACGTAGTTATGTATGCCCCTTTGACCACATCCCTGCGGCTTACGAATATTCCGTAACCGATGCGCGTGTGATCAACCTGAAACGATGCGATAAGTTTATCCATGATGTTCACTCCTTTTCAAAATGCACTATTGGCTGACAAGGTCACACATCCTGCATGACCGGCCTTGCAAGCGGCATGAGCTTTGCCCTTTTCCTGAAACGAGGCGGCAGTGCATTGCGCGTAGGCTCGCCAATCACGTAAATCTCCATGCCAGACAGTGTCTTTGCGCCATACTGGGCAACAAAAAACTCGACCGCGCTCGAACTCGCAAAAAATACCGCATCACATTTTGGTAGCGGAACCCCATCCCTTACGACAGGCTCGTTGCCATAAAGAACCACATCATCGACCTTTGCGCCCATGCGGCGCATCGCCGCCGCAACGACGCGCGATGCCTTTGCGCTTCTGAGGCGAAGCACCCTCTTGCCTTTGAGCCGCGCGCCTTCCTGCTTCAGCCGCGCAATGAGACCTTCCGCCGAAAAATCGGCAGGCGGCATAATGTCGCTTGACAGACCGTATTTGCGGAGTTCGGCATCCGTCCCCGCTCCGCACGTCCAGATTTCCGGCAGACGCCGCCTGTCGCCCTTCCACGATGAGAAAAACATGCGCACCGCAACCGGGCTGGTCAGCACAACGGCATCATATCGACGCTCCAGTCCTTCAATACGCTGTGCAACACCATCGCTCAGACTCAACGATACCATAGGCCATTCAACTGGGGACAGACCCTTGTCTTCTAGCATGCAGACGGCACGCGGCATTATCGTTTCAGAACACGTGACGAGAACCTTTCTTCTCGCAAATGGTGTTCCGGCAAAGCCTACGACAAGAAGACCTGGGGACAGACCCTTGAACTGAGGGGACAGACCCTTGCAAAGCCGGGGATTTCCACATAGCCCTGTCTCGACGCATTCATGGGGACCACATGCATCCCAAACCATTGCATACCGCTCCTCCGGCGGAAAGCTGCGCAGCATTTCACGGGCCATGCGTGTCGCCATGAAGAAAACCTGTGGGGTTTTCCTACCAGAGGACCGAGGAGTCGAAGCATTGAAACCGCTCGCCTCCCCGCGTTTCGTGAGCAGAAGTCCGTTCGGTGTGGTCGCAGCGGTTAAGGCACTCACACCTGGACGCACCACATAAGGAATATCCAGCACATCAAGCGCCTCAACCTCTTCAGAAATCCGCCCGAAAAGACCGGCGTCGCCGCCTTTGAGACGGACCACACGCTTCCCCTTGCGGACCTCATCGCATATCAGCCTCGTTATCTCAGGCTGAAGTTTCATGTGTGCGCCGCATCGCTTGCCTACATCGATCCATTCGACATCACGCCCTGCGCCTGACGCTCCCGAAAGTTCATCTGCAAGCACGACATCCGCCTCATCGATATCGCGCACCGCCCTGACAGTCATCGTATCCGGGGAGCCAATCCCCGCGCTCGTGAAACGCACCGCCTTCGTGAACGTGCGGCGGATTGAATTCATGCGGACATTGCCTTTTCTATATGTGATGGCAAGCCGCCCCTGTCCTTCCGGCGGCGGCAGTTCTGCAACAGATATTGGGATTACAGACAGTTCAGCGGAACCAAAAGGGAGACAACCCTCTTCCCATTCCGGGAAAAGCCTCCTAAGCCCAGCCATCGCCATAAGAACCGCGTCATACCGCCCTTCAGCAAGCTGTGCAAGTCTTGAATCTATCGCACCGCGTATCGGAAGCAGCTTAGCCTTAGGAAAGCGTTTCCTTGCATAGCCGGAACGACGTTCGCTCGACACACCGATTCTTATCGCGCGATTCCTCCCGGCTTTGCCCAAAATGCCCTCGTCCGCCTTGCGCACCACCCAGCAGTCTCTTGGATCTTCCCGTTCTGGCAGCCAGAACCAGTCCAGATCGTCCGCAACAGGCTCCGGCAAGTCCTTCGCCGAATGTATCGCAAAATCGATCCGTCCGTCACGCACAGCATCATCCAGATCGCGTGTGAAGAAATCAGGGGCGCTTCTCTCGATGGGTGTCGAAAGATCCCTGTCGCCAGGGGTCTCAAACGCAATCAGATCAGCCTTGAAACCTTCGACGGAAGACGCAATAGAGCGAAGTCCGTTCGTCGCCTGTGCGATGGACAGCCTGCTGCCTCTTGCTCCACATTTCATTTTCATTTTCGACTCCCAGTCGCACCTTACTTTATATTACTTCGGATTTTGCGGATGAACACGCGGGTCCCAGCCTTAACTTTCTTGGGGTTCAAACGGTCACCTCTTGTTATCGTACCTCTGTTGTAGTAGAACGCGCTCTTGGAATTCCAGCTCTTTCCTGCCACGGCATACGGAGACCGTCCCTTTCCGAGGACTCCCACCTCAATGTATTTCATTCTGTCCTCAAGGTCACGTAGCGACTTTGGATCGGATGAGGAAATCTTTCTGCCTGGCTTCTTTGCAGATGCTGTCTGTTCATTCTTCTTGTTCTTTTCGCTTACCTTGAGTGATGACGCAGACGGAGGTTTAGCGTAGTAGTTCTCCTTCCCTGCTTCGCTGGAGTTGTCTGGAGGATTTTTCTTGAAAAAGGAAGAGAAGAAAGTCGGTTTTTCAAGAGCAATATTGCGGCCCAACTTGCCTGCCATCGTATCGACATTCCCGTAAAGCACCTTTTCGAGGTAGGGATCCCCTACTGTCAGCCTTTTTGCGCGGACATCCGGATCATAGGCAGGCTTGGACCTGAGATTAAGCTTTTGGCGCACGCTCGGCATCGCAAAAAGCATTCCGCACCGTTTGCGTCCGCGATGGTTCCGCTTCTGCCACTTGTTTGGGGCTCCATACGCGACATGGCTGTGGCAGACGACCTGCGTATCCTTTAGGCGGTATTCCTTCTTGAGAATCGTCACTAGTTCACGAATCGCGTCAAGCTGAGCGAGGGTGACAGGTTTATTGTGATACCCGACAACCTCTATACCAATCGAATGGTCATCGCACTCTTCACGGCCGCACCACATCGACCTTCCTGCGTGAAACGCTTCGCGATTCTTGTCGACTATGCGATGAACCACCCCTTTTTCATCAATGCAGTAGTGTGCCTCGCCTCTCTCGGACAATTTATTGAGCGAACTGCGCGCACCGGCCTCGGTAGTATGCAGAACAATAAGCCGGGTAGACTTTCTTATGGGACGCTCCGGATTTCGCGGACTGCGGTAGCGGTTGGAAAAAGACAGCGCCCCTGCACACAGGGGCGCCGACAACGCCACCCACATCGCCAGCGATTTCAGGACGCCTGATATATTGCGTGGCGACATGGGCAGTTAAACGACAGAATTAAAACGCAAATCCGTCGCGGATGTAGGGCTTGACGAACGCGTTCGCCTCGGCCTGATCGAAGGACTGCTTGCAGGAGTTCCACGTCAACTTCTTGCCGGGGAGACGCTGTGCGATGCAGCCAACGAGAATGCCTTCCATCTGCGGCACGCAGAACTCGACGTCTGCAAAGCAACGGGAATGCGTCTGCTCGTAATAGGGACCCTTGCCCTCGATCGCATCAACGAATTCGATGTAGTGACCGAGCGCGAAGCCCTTCATCTCGACCGTGGACTTGCCGCTTGCCGCAGCAGAGCCGGAACGGAACGGGATGGAGCGCGGAACGACCTTGGCAGCCTCGTGCTCGAAAATGTCGACATACTTCTTGTCGTCATTGAGAGCGATTGCGCACTTGGCGCCGTAGTCGTCCTGCATGAGCACCGTACCCTTTGTGCCGATGATGTAGCAGCCGGTATTCGGCACTTTGCCTTCGTGCGCAGCAGCCCACTTGGGCATGATTGCAGCGTCGGGCTTGACGTTGCCATCGTACCAGTAGAGCGTGAGAGCGGGAAGCGTGACGCCGGGACGCACTTTGGACTCGCGAGCCTTGTAGGTGAGACGCACCCTGGACTTGAGTGGATAGGCGACATCATTCCAGGATTCGGTCATCTCGCATTCGGCATCGGAAACGCCGCCGAGCTCAAGAGCGCGGAACGCAAGGTTCATCGTGTGGCAAGCCATGTCGCCAAAAGCACCTGCGCCGAAGTCATAAAAGCCGCGCCACGTGAACGTGTGATAAACGTTCTTGCCGAGCTTCCACGGATCATACACATCAGCATTGGCCGGGTACATATCGAGGAACGGACGCTTCGCCGCAGTTCCAAGCCACGCATCCCAGTTGAGTCCAGGACGGACAGGATCGCCCTTCGGATGGCTCTTAACCCAATCAGCGACAGCCTTGCCCTGCGGCCACACGGGACGGTTCGTCCAAACATGCACTTCCTTCACATCGCCAAGGATGCCGCTCTGGATCACTTCAGTGCAACGACGCATATTGTCGAGTGAGGAACCCTGGTTGCCCATCTGAACGATTACACCGTTTTCCTTCGCGGTCTTGCCGAAGTATTCAAGTTCCCAAAGCGTGCGCACGAGAGGCTTCTGCACGTACACGTTGATGCCCTGCTTCATAGCAGTAACTGCAACCGCCGCGTGGATATGGTCAGGCGTGGAGATCGTCATCGCTCTGACGCCAAGCTTGTAGCAGTCGTCGAGAAGCTTGCGGTAATCCGTATAGAAAGGCACTTCGTACATGTCGAAGTCGATGCCATCCTTGATAAGTCTCGCCTGTGCCTTCTCGCGCATGGAATAGTCGGCATCACAGAACGCGACGATTTCCACGCGACCGGTCTTGAGCATGGGTGTCCAGTCGCTGTAGCCCTTGCCCATAACGCCCACGACGGCCAGACGGATCTTGTCGCTGCGGCCGCACCAGCAGTTGCAGCATCCAGCGGCGCCAAGCATGGCAACACCGCCGACTCCCTGCAGGAAGCCTCTTCTTGATGTATTGATCTTCATTTTTGTTCCTTGTTTTTGGGTTGATGTTTACGAAATGTCGGCCATCGTCTTTACAGGGATGTCCTTGGAAAGCTTGACCTCCATCGGCTTCAATGCGGAAGCATCGAAGGCGTACCCCGACGGACCAAGCGGCCACAC
>JAGBFY010000460.1 GCA_017936245.1 Kiritimatiellia bacterium | reverse complement strand
TATCTGACGCACTATCCGTCTTATATGGTTGTTCTTCAACGCCACATTCCCCTGGTTCCTGATGTACTCCTCCTCGCGCATCCTCTTTCCGTCCACGCATATCCAGTCATCCCACTGCCTGCCGTACGTATAGTTCTTGTTGCGCTCACGGTCCCTGCGGAATGTCTCCATCGCCAGCCAGTACTGCTGCGCCTGCCACAACACTTCCAGGGCACGGCCCCCGCCCTGCCTCTTGCTCGCCGCCACGCTGTCCATCTCGCTCTTCGCCATCACGCGGCTTGCTCTATGTAATCTCTTCTTTGCCATTTCTCTTGCTGTCTCCAGGACGATGCGGATGCACCTTGCATTCGCCTCTGCAAAGTTACATCCCGCATCCCCTTCGTCCGCCTTAACTTTATCTGCTCTTCTTCTCCAGCTTTATCCCGTGATGCTTCTCAAGATACCGCACGCTCTCCTCGCCGATCCTCCCGTCCTCGTACAGTCCCCTGAAGAATGCCGCGGGATCGTGCATCGCGTCCGCATGTTCCCTCATCACTCCGTACATCTCGGCCTCAAGTTCCGATTTCTTCGCCTTGTCCTTCTCCTCCGATATCCGGTCGTAGTACGCCTCGATGTCGCCCCTGAACATGTCGGTGATCTCGTAGCGCAGCGCCTCGGGCGAGTTCTCCAGAAAGTTCACCTCCTCGGCATAACCCATTATGCCCTCGTCGGCCGCCTTACGGTAACTCCGCATCAGTCTCCCGGTCTCCTTGTACTCCTCCATGTACTTGTAGTACTCGTTGCGCAGCTTGCGGAACGCCGTGCGCTCGTCGCCCGACTTTATAAGACGGTTCACTATCGGCATGTTGCGCCACTCAAAATCCCTGGCACCGTATCCGGTCTCAACCATCTTCTTTATCTTGTTCGGGAAGGTCATCATGCCTCCGAATGTACCGTTGAGCAGGTATTCGAGCTGCGCGGGATTGATGTCTACATCTCCTTTCTTATAGTCATTGCCTCCGCTTGTCTTGCTCGCCCAGCGCGCAAAGTCCACAAGATGCACGTCGGCGCTCGCATAGGCCTTCGTCCAGTCGGGCTCGTTCTTGTTGTACGGCGTGTCCTTGTACACTGGCAATCCCGTCCAGCCCTCGTTCATGATATATGCCTCGGTGAAAGGCTTGAATGCGCTCGGTATGAACGCATGCCCCCCGCCGCCCTCAAGCATGTCCAGAGGCAGTATCTGCGACACCTGCGCCGCCAGCTGACGCGACAGCTCCTCGTTGCCGTATCGCTCGTTGCCGCTGATTACACCGTAGCACAGCTCGCCCAGGCCGTACATGGCACGGTACTCTATGGGCAAAGGTATTGTCACCCACTGTTCCCCGGCCCGGAAACAGATGTTCGACCGCCGTATGTACTCGGGCAGATTATAGTACGCGTTCCGGTCGTCATCGTCCCCGTCTCCTCCGCCCGTCGCCTGAGCCAGCAGAGGTATCATGTAGCCCATGGCATACAGCGTCGCAGCCTCCACCACGAACTTCGCAGGATGACGCACGGCCTGACGGCCGAAGTTCGTCATGCCCTGAAGACCGGCATTCCAGAACACAAACGCAACCCTGCCTATGCCTCCCAGGTATGAGCCGACTTTTCCCATCCCGCTTTGTCCTACCGCGTTCACCATCTTGCCGCCGCTGCCCTTCTTGTTGAAGTTTACACTCACCTCCTTGGCGTCATACACGGAACGGTCTATGCTCCGGCCGCATTCACGCGACGTCACATACGCCGCGAAGCGTGCGCAGTTTTCCACCGAACGGTTCAGCAGATCCATCTGCATCCCCAGCGCAGCCCACGCCTTGCGCCCTACGTTGCCCTGCTTCTTCAGCTCGGCCGACACGGCACGTTTGTGGCCGTCAATGTCGCGCACACTGGTGTATCCGGTCTCGCCGCCGTTCATCATGAACTCGTAGAACAGATTCTCATATTTATCCATCCTGTCAAGAGTGCCCTTCTCCCATTTGCCCAGAAGTTTTCGCATCATGGACGGATTCAGCATCCCGAAATTCTTGTGGAATCGCAATGCGTATCGCGGACTCTCCTTTACCCATGTCATGCAGTTGGAATAAACCATGTCGCGCACAAAATTGCTTACCACGAAGTCGGGGTTGCGAGTGGTATAGAATGCCGAAAGCTGGCGGTTTATCCATTCACCGGCCCTCAGCAGGTTTCCCACTGCCCCGTTCTGCTCCACATCCGGATTCGTAAGACCGTTCAGAGCCTGAGCCGCACGCGGGTTGCCGTTGATTGTGGCTACATACGTTCGGCCGTTGCGCTTTATCAGCACCTGATGCTCGCGCAGGTGCCCCTTTACCACCTTGTACGGTGGTATGGCGTCGGCCTCGCGGCCCCTCTTGTACTTGTCGGGAGAGGCCTTTTTCAACGCCTCCATGCGCTGCTCGAAAGCTTCAATCTTCTGCTCTACTTCTTCGGCGCTGTCTCCGGGTTCCACGTCAGCGAAGACAGGACGCCATTCGCCGGTCACATCGTCATACTCAAGCCACACATCATGCACACTCACGGCGTCGCTCGGGTGATTGAGCACGAATGTCAGGAAACGCTGCTTCATCAGATTGCGGTTCCCCTGGCTTATCGCGGCATCGGCCATCATAGCTATGGTTGCTATCGGATCGTCGGCCTTGCTCTCGCGGCCTCCGGCCTTTTTCATGATGCTCCCGCCCAGCGGGCCGTCCTTGCTCGTCAGGTAACCGTACACCTGCTCGCTCGTCTTCTCATCCCATCCCCGCAGCGGAATGTAATACTCGTACATGTCCCGTATCTCTTCATACGTCGACTTGCTGATAATTCCCGAAAGATACACCTTCTCAAGCGTGGCCTTGGTGGCATTGTTGACTGCCTTCCACAGCTCGGCAGTGTCTACCGTACTCTCGTAATCGTCAACCCACTGCTGGGCCGTGGCCTCCGCACTCCGCCAGTCAGCCTCGCCGGTAAGGCCCACAAGTCCGGCGAAGTCGCGGTCGGCATCTTCTCCTTTCCTCTCCGCCTCCGCACGCATGTGCGCGTTGCGCTCCAGACCGTGCTTCGCCATCATATAGTCTGTCAGCTCCTGACGCCTGCTCTCGTCGGCGCCTGCTATTCGTCCTATCTCTTTCAGCAACGGCTGCATATAGTGTATGAAGTACTCATGCTGCTGACCGTTATTGGCACTGCTCATTCGGTTCTCGTACAGGTACGCGTTCTCATAACCGCCTACTTCCTCAATATGACGCCCCTCTTTACCCAGAATGGCTTCATAGAGCTTCTTCAGCCCCAGCATGCTGTCCTGCATCGCCTCCTGGAACTGGAAACTGCCTTTGCTCACCATTCGCTCATACGTATCTCGTGCCAGCACCTTGTCGCGTGGCGCGAAATCTCCCGGTCTGAACAAATCTTCCTCCTCAATCGTTGGATTTTCAAAAGTTTTCACTACCTTTGCAGCAGAATCAAGGTCTTGCTTCGCTATTTCCTGCTGATAATTAGATGACGCTGAGGAGAGCCACGCAAGGCCTTTTGCTTTGTCAACATAGCGAAGCGTGTCGTTGTGTAATATTGGCAGAATGATATTCTCCACATCTCTTCCATGTATGGAACGCACATCATTCACCTCCAATATCGCACCTCCGTCTTGAATTGACCGATTCAGCTCTATCGCCACACAAACGTTTTTACCGTCCCTGTCCTTTATCTCCGTGAAAACTCCGATAGTCTTTGTGTTTCGTTGAAACACAAAAATGGGATTGGAGATTTTTTCGGGGAGGTCTTTAAGAGACGTCAAGTCTACATTAT
>JAGBFY010000459.1 GCA_017936245.1 Kiritimatiellia bacterium | reverse complement strand
CGCCGCGATTCGTCACCACACAGGGAGGGCGCAGCTTGCGCGTTGCCTTCTGAAGGGTCTGTCCCTGCGTTGCCCTTGAGACGACTGTAAAGAACATGTTCTCCTTCGAGGTCAAGAAGGTCGGTTCCCGAATCACTTTCATCGTGAGGGGTGATGGATTCCTGTAAAAGCAGGTGCAGAGTATGTTCGGATCCCTCATCCGTGTGAGGCTGGGCGAGGAACGTCCATGCGCCGTCACGGAACTTCTGGACGGACACGTTCCGTGCACAGCCCATGTCCCCACGGCGACAGGACGTGGTCTTTTCTTCTAGAAGGTGTCTTTTCGATAGCGGTACACTTCACACGTTTGTACGAGTGGTTGGAAAGAAATCAAGCAAGGGATGGGGTTGTCAAAAATGGATTTCCACCCCTGTTGAAAAAGCCACTATCCCGTTGCGGCTGGTCACGGACCCTCTCGTGTCGTTTGCGCTGCGGGCTTTTTTGTTTATGATGGCATATCCTTCCGCCTGCATCCAGAGCGACAGGTTGCTGTGGATGTTCCAGTCCATGCGCAATCCTGAATCCATTGCCGATACGCCATCCTTGATTTTGCCATGGGAGGTCCCGTACTTGAATTCGAACAGATTGTCGTCGCCCCAGTCGAGATGTGCGAATGGAGTAAGACGAATGGATTCTGTGACATTGAAACGGTGTTTGAGTCCCGTCTGCCAGTATGTTAGCGAATACGGACGGAATGTCTGCCTCAGGAAAAAGTATGGAGTGGCCCACGGCGTATCGAATTCAGATTTCGCGCGCCATTCCATTTCATGATGCGTATCCTGAACGTGTCGGAATGGACGATAAAGCACCCATGTGAAACCGGTTTCCGTCATCAGTTCCCATCCCTTTGCGAAGCCAAGTCTGTTACGGTAGAATATTGAAGGGTCGGTCTCGTTGAAACATCTTGTCATTTGACTGTCACGCGCCGACGTCAGATGGTTGCACGTCCATACCCGCATGCCTATGGAATTTGCTCCGAATGAATCGAGTGGAGTGCCGAAACTCTCATCTATGCCTCCTGTGAAACACTGTATCGGTTCAGGATTCACGATTGTTCCGCGGGTGATATTGGCCGAGCGAACGTCCGTACCCATAAAAAGAGATGTCTTGCATGCGAATGCCAGCATTAAGATTGAGGCTGTCATAGAAAAACTGGAGTTCTTGTAAAAACGCATTCATTATATCATGAAGCTTTTCTGTGAAGTGCGCCACGTTTATGAAAGTGGTATATACCACTTGCCTGTTGGTTTGAGGTGGATGTTATAATTCCCGCAGATGAGCAGAGAAGTCAAATATCAAAAGGCGTATGAGACACTCAGGAAAGAGATCTTGGGCGACAAATATAAGTCGCGCAAGTCGTTTCCGAGCATTGTGGCGACTTGTAAACGTTTCGGGATCTCTCGGCTGACGGCGTTCAAGGTGTTTGACAAGCTTAAGGAGGACGGATTCATCAGCACAAGGCGAGGCTCGGGGACATTTGTCACGAAGGGAGGGCGTTCGCGTCTGATCGGGTTGGTCATTCCCGGAGTTTCATATTCCTCGGAGTTCTTTCAGCCTATTGTTTCGGCAATGATCCGTCTGGCAAGTGATAATAATTATACGATTCTGATGGAGGGTGTCTGGTCTCTGAACTCCAGCGACAACAGTCACGAATCCATTGAAGTCGCGGCTAGGCTGATAAAGAGACAGGTGGCCGGTGTCATTTATCAGCCGCTGGAGTATTCCGAGAGCTCGGAAACTGTAAACCGACGCGTGCTGTCAGCTTTCACTTCGGCAGGGATTCCTGTTGTGCTGCTTGACGGTGACATTGTCGATAGTCCGGACCGCAGCGAATATGATCTTGTGTCCGTGGACAACGTCGCTGCAGGGGAGAAACTGTGCACTCATCTGATTGACAGAGGGGCGCGGAGCATATGTTTCCTGATGCGCAAGAACTGGGTGCAGAACGTCATGAACAGGGCTAGAGGGGTAAGGAACGTTGCGCTTTCCAAGGGTATGAAGTGGAGTCAGTCGAATGTTATTCTGGCGGATCCTGCCGACAAGGAAGAAGTTGCAAAGATCATGAGGCGACGGCCTCGTCCCGATGCGTTTGTCTGTGAAAACGATGTGCTGGCGGCAAATCTGAAGTGTTCATTGCAGAGTCTTGGATATGTTGTACCGGATGATGTCATGATAACCGGTTTCGACGACATTCAGATAGCGCGGATTGCGACTCCGGGAATCACGACAATCCGTCAGCCGTACGAGGTTTTGGCAAAGGCTGCATTTGAACGGTTGCTGAAAAGAATGTCAGAATATTCGGTGGATCCGGTACAGATCGTCTGTCCGTTCAGATTCATTGAGAGAGGCTCGACAAAGAGACTGGATGTTTCAGAGAAAACCAAGCGGAGAGCGAAACAGAGGAGGTCACAATGATACGTCAAATAAAGTCCGCCAGAGGCGGCATCAGTGAGTGTGTGCCGAAGAGTCTGAGCGCAGTGTTTTTCGGTGTCGCCAGTGCGGTCATTCTGCCGGCGGTCGCAGCATCGGAGCCTCCCGTCATAAGCAACGTTGCCGTGCGGCAGGATACAGAGACGCGAGCCGTAACGGTATCGTATGTGTTGACTGGCTCTCCGGCCATCGTCACGTTCGATATTGTGACGAACAGCCCTGCCGGATATGCATCCATCGGCGGCGAGCACGTACGGAATGTAACAGAAGACAGTGCTGTATGGAAGATGGTCTCACCCTCTGCATCGGAAACCCGGACGATCACTTATTTCCCAGATGAAGCGGAGGCGGGAACGATGGATGTGAATGTGGTTGTGTCGGCATGGGCGCCGGAGAATCCCCCTGATTATCTTGTGGCGAATCTCTTGCCTACGGCGCAATCCGGAAGTGAACGGTATTATCCCTCCGCTGATTTTCTGCCCGGTGGCGTGCTTGGAAACACGGATTATCGCACGACAAAGCTGATTATGCGCAAGATCATGGCCGCAAATGTGCCATGGACCATGGGCACTTCTGAGGATGGATTGAACTCAGGACGCGAAGAAGATGCCCATGATGTTATGCTGACGAACAACTATTACATAGGCGTGTTTGAAGTGACGCAGGCGCAGTTCATGCTTGTGGCGGGGACGGATAAAAACAACTCGTACTTCAAGACGGATGGAGCAATGCGTCCCGTAAACAGGGTTGTATACAATGAGATACGATGTGCGCCAGTGGGAACCACTGTGCATAAAGGAGGCGACTGGCCCGGCTCTCCGTATCAAGGTTCTTTTCTTGATTTGCTGAACATACGCACCGGTTTGAATTTCGATCTGCCCGGAGAGGCTCAGTGGGAGTTTGCCTGTCGCGCAGGCAACGAACCCGGTTATTGGGGGAATGGCAAAGTTATCAATAAAGGCGATCTTGGCGATCCTAACATGCCAGGACGTAATCGCTACAACGGAGGCTATCTGAATCAAGGGAATGACGTTCCGTCAAATGATTGCTTGCCTGAAAATGGTCCTGCGACGGTTGGATCTTACGTGCCGAACGATTGGGGTATCTACGATATGCATGGCAATGTGTTCGAATTGTGTCTGGATTGGTTCGAGAATGACATCACAAAGTTGAATGGTGCCGTTAATATCGATCCTGCAGCCCCGTCCAACACATTGGCCGGAAAGGCAGCGGGGAAGGATCGTGTGCGCCGCGGTGGCAGCTATCACGTTCAGTCGAAAGACAGCAGGTCGACTAAGCGCCTTTCCGCTGACCCTGCCTCGCGTGCAGAGCAGTGGGGGTTCCGTCTTGCATGCCATGCGGGTAATGCCATGGAGAATGCTCCTGTTTCAATGGCGACGCATGACACAGCTACACGCATTGTCTTCGGCAGGCTTTCTGCGGAAGCGGTGGTGGAGCTGGAGGCAAGATCCCGGTCGTCGCAGGATACGGATGCGATTGCGTTAGATTCGCGTCCACCGTTTGGATTCATTTTAATTCTCAAGTAAACTGTCAAAAAGGCGAAAGGACTATCAAATGAACGTCAAACACATGACCATGGCCGTAACAATCGCTGCCGCATGCGCTGTCTGTGCGGACGGAGTGCCGGAGGTGACAGACGTCACATGGAAGCAGGATTCCACCCGTGCGGTGACAATTACGTACATGTTGACCAACGCTCCAGCCGTGGTAACGCTCGACATCATGACAAACGGACCTGCGGGCTGGGTGTCAATCGGGGGGCAGAACATCGACTGTTTTTCTCGGGACAGCGCGGTCTGGCGAAGGGTCGATCCCTCTGAGACGGAAAAAAGAACAATTATCTGGCATCCCGATCAGTCGTGGCCCGATCACAAGATCCCTTTAAAAGAAGGGGGTGCAAAAGCCGTTGTCACAGCATGGGCGCTTGATGACACTCCTGATTACATGGTGGTGGACATCTCCGGTTCTGCGACACCTCTGTCGCAGCGCTACTATCCATCGGTGGATTTTCTGCCGGGCGGGCTGCTAGAAAACGATGCCTACCGTACATCGAATCTGGTGATGCGCAAGATACGCGCCAAAAATGTCCGTTGGACGATGGGAACCATATCGGAAAAAGGTCGCAATGCAGATACGGAGAAGACGCATGAAGTTATGCTGACGAACAACTATTACATAGGCGTGTTTGAAGTGACGCAGGCGCAGCTTTATCTGATTGCCGGAATCAACGGCGCAAGCTATCAGATGGAAGGCGCGATGCGTCCTGCTGGAGGGGTCAGTTTCAATGCTCTGCGTTGCAATTCTGCGAACACGGGAACATGTCCCTGTGTTGGAGGAAATTGGCCGGATGCGCCTTATGAAGGTTCAGTGCTTGGCATTCTGAATGCCCGTACGGGACTTGATTTCGATCTGCCGGGTGAGGCACAGTGGGAGTTTGCGTGCCGCGCAGGGAATGGCGAAGGCCGTTGGGGCGACGGATCGCCAATTTTGGAGTCCGATTACGATCCAAATCTGCCTGGACGCTACAAGAACAACGGGGGTAATGTGCTGAATACAGCAGAGCCTCCATCGTTTGTGCCTCCTCCGTACAGTTCAACACCTGAAAACGGGCCCGCGACAGCTGGATCGTACGCACCGAACGCATGGGGCCTTTACGATATGCACGGCAATGCTTTTGAGCTCTGCCTTGATTGGTTTGAGAATGACATCACCCAGTTGAACGGCGCCATAAATATCGATCCTGCAAACCCTCTTTATACTCTGGGCGGGAATGCTGGAGCGGCGCGTGTGCGGCGTGGTGGGTCCTACCATGCCGCACGTTCGGATTGCCGTTCGGGATTCAGACTTGGCGCGGATCCGTCTTCCGTCGCTGGTGAGATGTGGGGCTTCCGTCTGACATGCAGGGCTGGGCTGAAATGAGGACGGCTGTATGGTTTGCCGCACTTCTGCCAGCCATGGCGGCGTGTGCGGTGGAAAACGGATTTGTGGTCGCGGAGAAAGGTGCACCTGCGACGTGTGTGATCGCCTTGCCCTCAAAACCGACGCCAACACAGGAGACTGCGGCCGCTGAATTGCGTGACCATGTACGTCAGATGACCGGTATCGAGCTGGCTGTGACACGGGGTTCGCAATCGGCTGGACGGTGCGTCGCAATTCGTCCATGGTCGGAAAAAGGGGACGACGCGTTCCGCATCCGCGTGACGGAGCGGGAGCTTGCGGTGGAAGGCGGTGTGCGTGGTGTGCTCTACGGAGTGTATGAACTTCTTGAGCGCTTCGGCGGTTGCCGGTGGTATTCAAGCTGGCATTCTGTCGTTCCGTCCTGCAAGGTGTTCGCGGTCCCAACAGGTTTTCAGGATGTGCAGATGCCTGCCTTTTATATGCGTTTCCCGTTCTGGCACGATGTGCGGCAGAATCCGCGTTTTGCGGCGAGGCTTCGCGTGAACGGTCCGCACTCGGCCAAGCCAGACGATCCTGCATTTGGAGGAGTGCCGTACCGTTGGGGCGGCGGATTAGGCAACTGCCACACGTTTCAGGCACTGTGCCCTGTCGGCAAATACGGCAAGACGCATCCCGAATATTTTGCGCTGCACAATGGCGTAAGGGATGTGCATTCCGCTGATCCGCAATTGTGTTTGACGAATCCTGATGTCCTGAAGTTGATCATCGAGGCAACGCTAGCGCGGATCCGCAGCGATCCAAATGCCGGGTGCTACGGGGTCAGCCAGAATGACAATCAGAGGTATTGCACATGCGATGCATGCCGCCGTATCGATGAAGAGGAGGGAGCTCATGCCGGAACGATGATCCGTTTTGTGAATGCTGTCGCTGAAGCGGTGGAGAAGGAGTTCCCATCCGCAGTTATCGAGACTCTTGCGTACCAGTATACGCGCCGTCCGCCCGCAAAGACGCGTCCCAGAGATAATGTGCTTATATGTCTATGCACCATCGAATGTGATTTCTCCCGGCCTCTGCCAGAGAGCCGCTATCCGACGAATGTGGACTTCGTACGGGATATAGAAGGATGGTCTAATCTCGCAAAACGGCTTTACGTATGGGATTACACGGTAAATTTCTCGCATTATCTGATGCCTATGGTCAACTTCGACGCATTGGCGGGCAATATACGGTTTTTCAGGAACAATGGCGTAACCGATCTTTTCGAACAGGGGGTCAGTACAAGGAATGAAGGGCATCACGCGTTTTTTGCGGAATTGAAGGCATATGTGCTTGCGAAGCTGCTATGGAACCCTGATCTGGATGAAGAGGTCCTGTTCGACGACTTTATCCGCGGTTACTACGGTAAAGGCGCACCGATGATCAAAGCATATTTTGACGCATTGCGAACGAAAGAGCGCATGTGGCGTGATGGCAAAGGTGGCGAGCTCACCATATATCAATCTCCAGCCGAGACTCCTTTCAACCTGAAATTCCTGGACTGGGCGGATGCCTTGCATGAAAAGGCTCTCGCGGCTGTTTCTGAGGAGGACCCCGTCTACGCATACAACATCAGGATGTCACGTCTTGCGCTCGACTACACGCGATTATATCTCGTATACAACAATGTGGATATTGTCGACCCTGTGCCTGATGACTCAGCTGCGTCTGCCGCTACGAATTGCCTGAAACGAATCGCTGCGGCGCTGAATGGACCGAGGCGTGTGATCTTTTCGCAGCACTACGGCACGAATGCGCGGATGCACGAGCTGGCGGCTCATCCGGAGCGACTTGCGTTTCGCGGACGGAGGCGGAGCGGATATGCAGAGATAGAGGATTCTGTATGCGATATCCGTTCGCAGGAAGAGGCCCGTCGCGTCTCCGATCCGTTGGCTGAGGATGGACGCGCGATAGAGTGCTTTGGCGGGAAGCACGGATGGTGCGTGAATATATTCGGGTTCGGGAATGCTGTAGTCAAGCCTGGCGCAAAGTACCGTGTTCGGGTGCGGGTGCGTGTGGACAAGGAGCCAGGAGCGAAAGGAAACGCCTTCTGGAGCGGCATCTACGGGTGGGCTCCGGATTCATGTGACCGGATTCGCCGGGTGGTGAAGGTGGACGAGACGCCGGAATCGGGATATGCATGGTATGATCTTGGCATATGGCAACCTGTGAAAGGTGATTACTTCTGGTTTGGTGCAGGTCTGTTCGACCGGAAGAAAGGCGAAACCTCTTCGGTTAAAGCTGTTTTTCTTGATAAATTTGATTTGACGGAATGCGAGTCTTCGGTTGAAGGACGCTAGAGGTCTGTGGAGTTGAACGACAATGACGGTCAATGGCATATTGATGATTTCCCTTGTCTTGCCCATGGTTGTGCAAGCGGGACAGGTTGTCTTGGAGAAGGGTCCTCTTTTTGATTTCAGGGAAGGCGGCAAGGCTACATTTCTGCGGAGCGTTGATCCGCAGGAGCATGTGCGGGGAATGGCTTCCATAGGCAATCAGACGGAAGGCGTGTTGAATGCACGGCAGGAGTTCTGCGGGCACTACCTTGACCTCTGTGCGACATACTGGCAGCTTGACCGGTGTGAGAGAGCTCTTGCCAATGGGCGTCTGGTAGTCTCTGCAGCTGGACAGGCTATGTCCGATGATGGATATATTGGCGGCGAAACCAGCACGAACAGGCTATTTGCGTTTTCGCTCTGGAATCAGGCGCATGTAGCGTATGGGTTGCTTCGCTTTGCGCAGACGTCTCAAGACCGTGAAGCGCTTTCGCTTGGGCTTCGGGCTGCAGATTGGCTCATGGCGACCCTCGGGAACATGTCGCCTGAACGGCTTGTTGATAAGGAGCTTGTCGGGAATGTCGGTTCACAGCATCTGACGGCATTCTATGCATTCATGTTGGCGGAAGCGGCCACCGGCGACAAAAAATATGGGGATTTTGTGCGCAGGACGCTTGACGGTCTTGAACGTACCGGCATGAATCTTCTGTCCAATCCCGACTGTCTTAAACTTCAGTCGCAGAAGGGCATAGAAATGATCAATGCATGGAGAGGAGTCTTGCTGTTCTCGAAAGCCAGAGGAGACAACCGATGTGAATCGTCATGCAGAAGCTATTGGAGGTCCATCGCGGACACTCAAATACGCAATACAGGAGCGGCGACGAACAAGGAACGGTTTCTTGCAGGCGGCGGTGCTCCATGCATACTGCCGGTTGGAATGAGACCCAATGAAAATTGTGTCCAGTGCGGATGGCTTCGGTTTACCCGGGAAATTTTCGATGTCTCCGGTGATGTGCGCTGTGCTCACGAGATGGAGCGTACGCTATACAATCACATTCTGGGATCAGTGGCGTCAGACTACTCTGATTTTGCGTACTATCAGGGCAATGTCGGCAAGAAGGCTTTCCGAAAGAACGCCATCTACCAGTGCTGTCGTTATCGTGGGTTTGCGATTATGGCGCACCTGCCGGAGCTCGTCCTTGATGATGATGGTACGAACGTGACGCCGCTTGTCTATTCGCCGCTCTCCTATAGATCCGACGACGGCCTTGCGTTGAAGATTTCAACGGAGTATCCAAAGACTGGCCATATTGAATTGCGGGCCGCTACGAAGGTTCCGCGTAAGCTTAGGTTGCCGATTCCCGGTTGGTGCCGTGAATGGACACTGTGCATCAACGGCGAGAAAATCTCTCCGTTCGTTGAGAGAGGCTTTGCCTTGGTAAATTTGGGGGCGACGGAGGAAATCCTTGTCCAACTCGATTTCAAGATGGAATTTGTTCGCAAGGTGCATGACATCGGCGGCAGACGGTACACCGAATATGCCTACGGGCCGCTTGTGCTTGTGCGCGACACGGGCCTTGGCGACAGGTTTGGCGAGCCGTTGCCTGACAATCTGCGCTATGAGCGGAAATGGGAAGGAACGGCCTTTGCGAAATTTACGGCGGTTGATGGCGAAGGCAGAACGCACACTCTCGTAGATTATGCCCATGCCTGCCGCACCAATCCAGATGTCGATGAATTTGAGGTTTTCCTGCCGTTGTCAGGTCCGCATCTTTAATGCCTGACGAAATCCATCCGTCTACCGGCGAGGCTCACATAATGCGTTGAAAACTGGTGAGAAAAACATCGGGATATTTAAGAGAACATATGCTATAATGCACACCGTTTTTTTGATTGCCCGGTTGTGTAATGGTCAGCACAGCGGCTTTTGATGCCGCTTGAGGAGGTTCGAATCCCCCCCGGGCAACCATATTTGCGGCGATTGCTGCTTTTTTTTTTACCAGACGATCTCTTCAGCCTTGAAGACAGGACCGTTTACGCAGCAGCGCGCATTCCAGATTTCGCCATTTGGCCGTTTGAGCTTCTGGATGCAGGCAAAGCATGCGCCGACTCCGCAGATCATGTGGCGGTCCATCGAAATCCAACCCTTCGATCCAGTGCCGAGTGCGCGATGGGCGACGGCCTTGAGAAGCCCGTCAGGTCCGCAGGTGAAGAGCTCGAAGCTCTTGCCTGTCTCTCTGAGTTTGATGAGTTCATCATCCAGCGGTTCCGTGACAAAACCTTTTACGCCTTCAGAGCCGTCATTGGTTGCTGTATGCACTTCAATGCCAAGATTGCGGAACATATCGACCGCGAGAAGATCATCCTTGGTGCGCCCGCCGACGAAAAGGATCGGCTTTTCTTCGACTCCCGTCTTCAGCATGCGTTTCGCGAGGAAGTATAGGGGCGCAACGCCATATCCTCCTCCGACAAGAAGCGGCACACCGTTGCACTGCACGGGGAAGCCAAAACCAAGTGGACCTATAACCTCGACCTCTGCGCCGACGGATTCCTTTGCCAGAGCCTCCGTGCCCTTGCCCACGATCTTGTAGAGGACCGTCAACGTGCCGGCTTCGGCATCTGCATCGAAAACGGAGAATGGACGGCGAAGTGCGGCATCGTCCAAACGAGGCACCTTCACATGCACGAACTGTCCGGGGGCGACCGCCGCTGCGATCTGCGGCGCCGAGAATACCAGCGTCCGGTAGCCGGGTGCGGAATCCTCATGGGACAGAATCTTGCATTTTTCGTTGAAGTTCATGGTGATGTTCCTTCCGTTCTGCAGTCTCATCCATTGATCCGAGACGAATCATTTTTCCTTAATATCTATAATCTTGGTGCCGGGCATCGACTGGAGGATATTGTTCAGCCTGGGGTCGTCCAGAATCGCCTGCCTGTCGAAAGACGGAGTTTCCGGCTTTGCTTCTGCTGTAGCGGTGGTTCCAGCAGAGGGTTGCGGTGCAGGTGCGGCGGCAGGCTTTGCGACCGGACTCGCGCTCTTGGCGGGAGCCGATGGCTGAACGGCAGGTGCGGACGGTGGCAATCCTCCGCTTGCCTTGAGGGCGCGAACCGCCTTCATCAGCTCTTCGATACTTGCGACGGACGCGATGCGTCCCGCCCGGAGAAGCGTCATTTCGATGAGGGTGCGAACGCTCAGCACGTAACGGAGTTTATCCTCCATCTCCGCCAACTTGTCCGCAATGCGGAAGATTCGCGACGAATCGCATATCTTCGCCTGCTCAACGAGCGTCTTGCGCTGGTCGGACGTGATTTCAAGCGTGTCGCCCGCCTTTTCTCCGAGAGCTTGCCAGACTACGAGATTGCGGAAATGGACCATCAGTTCTCCAGCAAGGCGGCGCATGTTCTTTCCGGCAGAGTCGAAGTTGGCTACGGCCTTGAGAATGGATGCCGAGTCGCCTTTCAGTATAGCCCCTGCGAGACCTTCCAGCTCCGAGCGTGAGACGAGTCCGAACACGGAAAGGGCATCCTCTTCGGTGATGTTTCCGTCTTTGAACGCGATAAGCTGGTCAAGAGACGAAAGCGCGTCGCGCATGCCGCCTTCCGCTCCGCGGGCTATGGCGAGAAGGGCGTCGGAATCCGCCGTTACGTTTTCCTTGCCGCAGATGTACGTAAGACGGTCCACAATCTGGTTCGTCTGGATGCGGCGGAGGTCGAAGCGCTGACAGCGCGAAACGATTGTCGCCAGCACCTTGTCGCCTTCCGTTGTCGCGAACACGAACTTGACGTACGGCGGCGGTTCCTCGAGCGTTTTGAGAAGCGCGTTCCATGCCGCAGTGGAAAGCATGTGGCATTCGTCGATGATGAAAATCTTGAACCGCGAGGCAACGGGCTTGAACTGTACGGCCTCGATTATGGGACGCACATCCTCAACCTTGTTGTGCGATGCGCCGTCAAGCTCCATTACGTCCAGGGAACGTCCTTCAGCGATCTGGGTGCAGTTCTCGCATTTACCGCAGGGCTCAGCGCCGTTCGGGGTGAGACAGTTCAGCGCCTTTGCGAAGATTCGGCTGGTTGTGGTCTTGCCTATTCCGCGAGGCCCGACGAAAAGGTAGGCGTTCGCGATACGTCCGGATTCGATTGCGTGCTTTAGCGTACGCACCACGTGTTCCTGCCCGACGACGTCGTCAAACGTCATCGGACGGTACTTTAGCGGCAGCGCAACGTGCTGCCGGCCTTCTGCTGACTTGTCTTCCTTGTTCATTGGCTATGATTATACCATATGAGCCGACGATGCATCAGACCATGTGAACGTCGATCTGTGGGAATGGAATTGCGATTCCGTTCTCTTCAAATGCCTTTTTGACCGATTCCTGGGCATTGGTGAGGACATCCCAGTAGTTGGCGCAGGTTGCCCACGGGCGCAGATTGAGCGTGACGGCGGAATCGTCCAGCGAAGCGATGGCCACGACCGGTTTCGGCTCTTCAAGGACGCCAGGCAGCTTCTTGAGCGTATCGAAAGCCACCTCTATGGCCTTGCGGAGGTCTGCACCATATGCGACTGAGATTTTAGTGTCGACACGGCGTGTGCCGAGGGCGGAGAAGTTCGTTATTGCGCTGCCCCATACGACCTTGTTCGGAACCACTACCTTCTTGTTGTCGGCGGTGGCGAACACGGTTGCCATCATGTTGAGTTCAAGTACCTCTCCTTCGATGCCACCTGCCACGACATAGTCTCCCACCTTAAAAGGCTGGTTGAGCGCAATCATCATGCCGGCGGCGAACGAGCCGAGCGTTTCCTGAAACGCGAAGCCCAGAATGAAGCCGGTCACGCCAAGTCCGGCGACGAGGGGACCGACGTTTACGCCAAGTCTCTGAAGAATGACAAGTGCGAGAACGGTCCAGCATGTCTTGCTCACAACGCTCACGATGAAGTCGGAGAGAAGTTTGCTCATTCTGTTCACTTTCGAAAGCGCCTTTGCGACGGCCTTGCGGATGAGCCTGATCGCAACCATGCCTGCAATCAGGATAAGGATTGCTGCTATGACATTCATGAGGAACGATATGCCTTTTTCAGAAAGCCAGGCGATCAGGTTCGCCCACAGCTCCTGTCCCTGCGTAAGCTGGTTCTCCAGTTCCGAGACTACGCACTCCGAAACACATGCAGGCATTTCCGCTGCAGCGGCAACTTCATTTGTCATGGTATTTTCCTTGTTTTTCGATATGGCTGACCCATTCAGCCACTTGAAACCTTTCTGCTGCGGATTATATCACAGAAGCAGATGATGTAGCGCAGGCTCCCATTCGAAAATGGACAATGAAAAGTTGGGAGGATTGTGCTATAATTGTTTCCGTTGCCAAGGTGCATGAACAGGAGGTGGCTGATGAACTGCAAAAAACTATCCGTATCCATTGTGATGTTGATTGGCGGAATCAGACTATCTGCATGGGGAGGGGTTGTTGCGACGGATTTTATAGACGATTCGAATTCCAACACCAATCAATGGAGCCTTTCGGGAACGGTCGTTGACGGCAGTGGAAGAAAATTCTCCAATGACGGGGAATCCATAACAAGCCCAATATACGATGGGGCTGTGGTGTCTATATCCGTTTCGGCGAAGAATGTCGGTTTTAGAACGGAAGGAGCCAGCTCGGCGCTGAAAATCGAGGCGAAGGCCCTGGAATCTGAATTGTGGACGGATATCCATCAACTTGTTTTTGCGAACGGTTCGGCAACGAATGAGACCATTTCGCTTTCGCGAAGCGACAACTACAGGCAGTTCCGCCTTACGTTCGTCAAGGGGACAGGAACAATGCGAGTTAGT
>JAGBFY010000458.1 GCA_017936245.1 Kiritimatiellia bacterium | reverse complement strand
TACCTTTCGTGTTGTTTGTTTTGTTGAATCCCCCGCCGCACCATGCGGAGGGGAAGCTTGTTGGCAAGGGTACGGGGACCCTCACGTCAAGGGTACGGGGACCCTCATGGCAGGGGTCGCGGTACCCTCATGGCAAGGGTCGGGCGACCCTCACCCTAAAGGTCACTTGACCTTTGTGTCGACGCTTACTGGGTTCGACTGCGCGGCGGCGTTCGTGTCGCTACCTGCGTTGTCGGCGGTCTGGTGGGACTGCGTGATGACGGCGATGCCGGGAATGCCGAAGGCATACACGCCCATCGTCTGCGTCTTGTCGCTTGGAGCCATCGAAGAGCAGCCGCTTGAGACGCCCACGATGCCGCCGCCGATCGCGCCGAGCAGCACGGGCTTAATTGCGGCCCAGAGCTGTTTCATCAGCTCCTTCCAGTTCACTTTCAGTTTCATGTTCTTTCCTTTCCTTTCTTCTCGTGTGTTTCGAGTATTTCGTGGTTTCATTCAGTTTCGGTTTTTGTAAAAATAGAAACTTCCTCAAGTCTCCTCGACATTGACGGTCATGGATTTTTTCTTCGGGATGAAACGCACATACAGCTTGCGCTTGCCGTTCGAGTGCTCGCGCACTTCCCAGCTTTCGACCTTCATGCCCTTGATGGCGTCCTGTAATTTCTTCGCTTTCATGTTGATATTCCTTTCGGATGTTGGCGGCGGTCGCGGGGCGATAATCCCTACCGGTGCGGTTGAGTGGCAGGGCGGTCACCCCGTGACCGCCTATGTTTGTTAATCGATGATTTCGATCTTGAGCGTGCGGGAGACTTCGAGCCTTACGCGAAGGTTGCCGACGCGCACCCAATCGCCGCGAAGTGCCGCCTCGTTCTCCTCGAAGAACAGCTTGTACATCGACTTTATACTGTCGGCTGTCTTCTTCTCGCTCTTGGCTGATGCTTCAATCTGGGCGATCTTTGTAAGATCCTCGATCATCTTCGGCGTGAACTCAATGCCGTTGGCGACAATCGATTCGGCTGTCGCCTCGGCAACTGTGGTTTTGGTTTTCTTGCTCATGTTTTGTTTCCTTTCTTGTTTGTTAGGTTTCGAGTTTCTGGTTTCTAGTTCCGAGTAAACCCGAAACGCGAAACTTGTAACCCGAAACTTGAGATAAATGGGTTTGTGTGCTCCGTGTCGTGGAGCACCTGCCTTTGTTGTTCGATTCAGTTGTCAAAGATCAATGTCACCCCGAAGGGTTTGGGGCGGATTCCTGGAGTCGAAGTAACTTTACGACTCGCAGGAATCACAAGCCCCCTTGGTTGAGAGGTGGTGAAAATCACACACTCCTCATATACAGTGAGCAAAACAGGGGGGGCGTTCAATAAAATCACTAAGAACGCACACTCCCGTTGTACGTTTCACCCTTTATTTATGGGCATAAAAAGATTTTTTCAACTTTTTTCAGCCTGACGCTAAAGGTGGACTTTGGCATACACAAATCACGCCACGATTTGCCGCCCAGAACTGCGCGGGCAAAAGCACGGTCATGTGCATTGAGTTTACGTAGAGCATTGTCGATACGGTTCTTTTCCTTTGTTCGTATCTGCCGCCAGTCGCAGGCTTCGACAATGCGCTCAGTTGCACGTGGATCAACTATTGTCAGTGCGGCGGTTTCCGCAGCATCGATTCCGAAACCTCTTGTCATGCGATGCTTCATGCCGCACCTCCTTTCGCTGAGAATTCCTTCTGAAGCCAGCTTTGGAAGGCTGTGATGGCGTTGCGGATTTCGCCGCACTTCTGGCATGAGGCGTAGAAGTAGGCGCGGTCGACAATTTGCCGCCGGTCGAAGTGGCGGCAGTACCATGCCCAGATGCGGAAGTCGCGTTCGAGCGAACCGAAGCAGTTGTCGATGATCTCCATCGCCGCCTCGCCAGCCTCACGGAACGTGCATGTGCACGCGATTCGCCGCCCCTCGCACGCGCGCGTACGCGCACGCGGTACTGATATTGGGTTTAGATATAAACCCCGGTATTGTTTTCTCTTTTGGTTCCTTTCTTTCTTTCCTTCGTTTTCTCTTTTGGCCATGTCTGGCTCCTTTCTTTTGCCTGTGCATAACTCGCCTGCGGCACTCGCCGCAGGCGAAATCCGGGTACAAAAAAAAAGCGCGTCGTTTCCGACGCGCCAATGGCTGGTTGTGGTGTTTCGTTGTTCATGGATTTCTTGTTGTTTGATGCTGTGACCGCCTCGATGTTGTGGGGTGCCTCAAATTTTTATATTGAAGCTTGATTCACTTGTTCTACTTGTTATATAATACACAGGCAATGCGGATATCAATTTTAAGAAATGTGAATATGACAATGGCTGGACTTGCGACGCTTGTCACCCTATGCGCTTCGGCGGCGTTTGCGGCACCCGGTTCCGGTGCGGGCATCATTGCGGTCTCGCCTGGCGGTTGGTACCATTTGTCGGCACAGTTTCTTGCTACGAATGCGGCGCAGAAGTTGTCCGTCACTCTGCGTTACACCGATGCTGACGGCAAGCCGTGTGGGGAGGAACGTGCGCTTTCCAGCGGTGGACGCAGCGCTGAGAAGCCGTTTCGTCTCCACAAGGTCGTGAGAACACCTTCCAATGCAGTGAAGTGCGAGTTTGTCACGAAAGGCGGTGCCGGGCTTGTGCGCAACGTCAAGCTTGACGCTTCAATGGCCGACTGCCGCGACGAGACGGATGAAACACAATTGCTGAACGGCAGTTTCGAAGAGGCCGACCTCACCCCTGATTTTATCGATTGCTGGCATATTGTGCGCGGAAAAACAGAACGGACGACGGGAGACGCACATCACGGTTCGTATGCGTTGCATCTGGCGCCCGGAGCGGAGCTTGCGTATGCGGCGCTGGATGCTGCCGCCATTGCTACGTGCGGCGGCGAAACGCTGAACGGACATTTGGCGGTGCGCCGTGGCACTGTTGCCGTTAATTTCGCATTTCGTGATAAAAACGGCCGCGATTGCGGCGCGAAACGCATGCGGTTCGGCGGTGGCTCCGCATGGCGGGGACACGAGTTCCGAATTCTGCCGCCGAAGGAAGCGGCCGCGGCAGCGTTCCAGATTGTGGCGGAAAATGGCGCGGACATAGATTCCGCGTATCTTGGACGTGCATCGTACGAGGCGGCCAAAAAGCCGGCGCCGGCGCCGATAATCGCGGACGTACCGCGTGTTCCGCTTGCCCTGCCCAAGTCGGAAGTGAAGCCGTTTCAGGGAGTCCCCACCTGGTTTATAGACGGGCAACCCGTAGTGAACAGTCTCTACACGTGCCGCCCGCGATTAAAATCCAACCAAAAGAGCCTCGATTATCACCGGGAGATCATAAAGAAGGGGAATTTCCCCATCTGTGTGGTGGGCGCCACGATGACCTGTGACGATGCCGCGCCGCCGAGTTTCAGAGGGCCGCACAATCCGGAGGAATTCTTCAAGGTCGTCGACTACCAGATCCGCTTCGTCCTTGATACGAAGCCGGATACGCGCATCTTCGTATGGTTCCAGCAGTATCCGTCGCTTACCTTTGCCAAAGCCTATCCGGACGAACTCGCACGCGTGGAAGACGTCGACCAGGGCTTCAAGTACGAAACGCCCGGCTATTCGTACGGATCTGAAATATGGAGCCGGTACTGCGAGAAAAGTGTGAAGGATTTTTTGGCTCGGATACTTTCTCAGCCGTACGCCTCGCAGATTGTCGGATTCATGCCAGGATTCGGCATTTTTGCGGAGAACAACTACGGGCATTTGGACGGTACCCGCTATCTGTCGCCGCACGATTTCAGTCCGGCAATGGCAAACTTCTTCAGAAAGTGGCTTCTGGATGAGTACAATGGGGATGTTCTTGCGTTCGCGGCGGCATGGGGACGGGAGGGTTTCTCGTTTGCTCATGCGCAGGCACCCACGATGCTGCAGCGTGTTCCGCGACTTGGCGGCGGCTTTCTCGATCCGCTGCGTCAGCGCAACGTCATAGACTATGCCCGCTGTGAGTCGTTTGCGATCATGCACAGGGTGGACCGCCAGTGCCGCGCGGCCAAAGAATTCACGGACGGGCGCATCTTCACATGCAGTCAGCTCGGATACCTTTCCGGACGTTACCACCACCGCGAAATGATGCCCATTCTTAAGAGCCGCTGGTTAGACTCGTTTGGTCCGGCACCCGGCTACATGAACAGAGGTGCCGGAGACGACATCGTCGTAAACGCCCCGGTGGCGTCGCTCATGCACCACAACAAGGTTTTTCTCTTCCAGTCCGATGTTCGCAGTCATCTCTTCGCGCCGAAACGGCGCAGGTTCGGCGAGACGGCTTCGTCGGAAGAGTCGGTTGCCGTCTATCGCCGCGAACTTGGCAAGTACATGACGACAGGGATTGTTCCGTATCAATGGACGTTTCAGCGTTGGTGGGAGGATCCGAAGATCATGGCGGATGTTCCCAATTATGACAGATGGATGCGAATGAGCGCCCGTTTCCCGCGTCGTTCTGCATCGCAGGTGGCGGTTGTCCTTGATCCGTTGAGTCTTTCAGCCGGAATCGAATACAACTACAGCCGGTCTCCGATAACGGCCGCGCAGCATGTGTCGTTCAACCGCAATCTGGAATGGCATCGTCTTGGTGCGCCGTATGACCTATGGCTGCTCGACGATTTGATAGAATCCGATGAGCTTGACAGGTACAAGGTAGTGGTTTTTCCGGCGCAGTTGGCGTTAACCGTCGAGCAGAGGAGGGCGATACATGAGAAGTTCGAGCGAAACGGACGTACTCTGGTATGGATGTATGCACCTGGGGTGTTCCGGGCGGAAGGAACACATCTCAACATTTCTGATGGAAATACGGATGTCTGCGGATTCACGCTGGAGAAGGAAACAGCTCCGCACACCCTTGTAATGAAGCCGGACAAGGCGGCGTTCAAGGCCGCCTTCGGGATTGATGCGGTTGATGACCGGCTCGGTTGGTCGAATACGCCGCTGTACGGAGGCTTTTCGTACAAGATTGATTATGCCAACCCCAAGCCGATTCCGCCTCAAGTTTTCGAGGCGAGATTTACGGTGAAGGATCAGCCGGGCGTGACGATTCTTGCGCGCTATGAGGAGGGAGGAGCGCCGGCCGCCGCCGTAAAGAGATTTTCAGATCACACATCGGTGTTTTGGGGCGCGGGCATACTGAACGTGTCGGCGTTCAGGGCTATCGTGGCGGCAGCGGGGGTTCATCTCTACACCGACCGTCCGGCAGTGGTGTATGCAAGCGATAACTTTGGGATGGTCCACCTGAAGGAGTCTGGTCCGGTACGTGTGAAGCTGCCCCGTAAGGTGAAACGAATCACAGATTTGACGGACGGCGGGATTATCGCGCACGACACGGATTCATTCACAGTTGATCCAGGCGCGAAGGGAACATGCCTGTTCCAGTTCCAATAAACTCCACTTCTCATTAAACACGATTTGGAAGAATCTTTTTTTGATTGCAAAAAATGCTTGCTTTTTAATTGGAGGTTTGATATCGTTGTTTGCGTTAGGTGAAGGTGTAGTTCGTTTGGCTGAATTAAGAGTTGCGTATGCAACGCAAGG
>JAGBFY010000457.1 GCA_017936245.1 Kiritimatiellia bacterium | reverse complement strand
GCGCTCGCGGTACAGGTTCTCCGAAGGCAGGTGCTGCAGCAGGCGAGCCATACCTGCAGCGAACCATCCGTCCCCTCTTCCCCATACGAACGGAACATCCGGAGCATGATAGAAAAGACCGTCAGGATTCTGCAGCTCATCAAGATAATATGCCATCTCCTTCGCCGCCCTTTCGATGTAAACGGATTTACCTGTGGCCAAATATGCCTGAACCTGCAGGATCGTGATCATCCACATGTCATCAACCCAAAGACGAGTCTCTGGAGAATAGCCTTTTTCAAACAGCGCACGCCTTTTCTCCAAAGGGAAGAAATGCGGATGAGGCGCGTCAGACTCGCTGGGAGCTTTCCACTGCCCGTCAGCATAACGCAAGCCGATGGACAAAGCCCGATTATCACCGGTAATGCGGCATATGGCCAGCGGTAATGCACCGAACACGGAAAAATCCACATGACGAAGCGTAGGCAGCTTGTCTTTCATGAATCCACCGTGATAGGCTTCAAACGGAGCGCATAGGCTTTTCACCCGATCGGCGTCTCCAATCCCATCTGCAAATTCAAGCGCGGCAAGCCATTCGCAGACTATCGGATAACGCACCTTGCCGTCGGGATACGTATAGCTGCGGCTCGCATATCCCTTTGGCTTGTAGTCATACGGAGAAGTGGAAAGGAAGAGATCTGTCAGTTTCCGGCCTACTTCACGAGGGTCATTTTCCTTCGTCCATGATTCTGGCGCAGATACGCAAGAGCAAAGACCCACCATCAGCACAGTGGCGCACATCAACTGTTTCATTTGTCATTCTCCTCATATGGCATTTTAAACACATTCATGGAACTGTCGCAATAGTAAAGGCAGGACCGCGAAAGCTTCCTTCCGTCACCATCAGCCCAGAACGCGAAGAAGTCGGGATGCGCGTCAACAGGCTGCCGGGGATAGCTGTGGTTGCGGACGCTCGAAGATGTCACGGAGCGGTCTTTCGTCCAAACATTCCCTCCATCCTCCGAACTCCAGCATTCAATCTCTCCGCCAGGGTTGAACGGCTGCGGTCCCTTGCCGGTCGCAGCAACAATTCTCCAGCGGCCATCTTCCCTTCCCAAATCCAGAAAACCAAAATCATAATTGGAATCTGAACGGATTGAGGTATCTTTCACATCCCATGCATTGCCGTTCCATGCCGCAATCCACCATTCACGCGGACCATCCTCCGGACCTGAACGGTGTCCGCGCGACAGGACGTAGAGTATGACCGGCATGCCTTTCGGCGTAAACCTCACGCCCTTCACATATACGTTGCGTCTAGAATCCCCGCCCAGATCATAGCGGCGGACAAGTGCGGGATTCACTGAATTAATGACCGGCACCTGAATGATCTCCCCCGCGGCGTTTCTCCAGGTCCGGCCAAAATCGTCGCTCTGCATGTAATACAGATCTGTACGGCGATTCAACGGTTGCGTCCCCTCCACGATAGGATGCCTGTCGAAAGCAACCCCCACCTTGCGTCCTTGCCGCCAGGAACGTATATAACTGCCCTTATCCATGAAAATCAGGGGCTTGCGAGGCGCGAGCGTCCCTCCATCTCTATCCATCAGCGAATACCCTACACGCCTTCCGCCAGAATACCAGGTATGCAGGAACAGAAATCCCTCTCCCGGTATGAAGTGAGGCTGCGGATACGAAAAATTGGTTTCCTTTACTAGACGGAACCTGGAAATGTCGTTCGGCCGGACGCTACGGCTGATGTACGAGCGCCGCAGGCGTCCGTGACTTGACGAAAACATCCACACATACCCACCTTCGTCAAGGGCAATCACCGGATTGTCGTGCGCATCGGTCGTACGCTTGTCTAATACGGCGACAGGCGCGGAAAGCCGCTTCCTGCGATGGTCGTAAGAGGCAATGCAATGGAAAAGCGAGGATGATGAAGCGTCAGATGCACCGCCCCAACAGAAGAAAGTCCTCTCCGCCGCACTCGAATACACCCCCATCGGAAGATGACCTTCGCAATAGGTGCCGAGCCCGCCTGAATACTTGAATGCATATTCATCATGCGAAGGTTCATTTCCATACCATATTCCACGGAATCCAGAAACTGGAACTCCCCCCAGGAACACACCATTTCCGCCGAGCTCGATCGTTTCCGTGCGCACCACGGAATCCTTCATCCCTTTCCTTCTTGCGACAAGTGTCGCGGACGCCGAAACGTCCCATGTCCTTTCATCGTCAAGAAGGCTGTCCGCATACCACACCGTGCGGTACTTGCCAGGTTTATTGATCCGCCGCCTATCAGAGTCATCTTCCCAGCAACAGGCATCGGCGACTTCAACTCCGTTGGTGAAGAAATGCACCTCGATATCCACTGGCGCATCTTCAACTCTGTAGTCGACTACGACCTGACGGTCAGACACCTGCCAGATGCGAACATCCGAAAAAAGCGCCGAAGCGAGAAAGAGAAAAGAGGTGGCAAACGTCATTTTAAACCTTTCGTCTCCGAAACGAGACGCCTCACTTCGGCATAAAGCGCCGCTGGATCTTCACATATTATGCGGTCCGCTCCGATTTCAAAAGCTCGCAATGCCGTCTTTGGATCGTCCACCGGCAACCAGCTGTCGCGATGATAGCTCCACACCCAAACCTCGATGCCTCGCTCATGGTACTTCCTGAAAAGCGATGCTGTTGTCACCTCAGGATCCCAACGCACTCCGACAGCCTTCACATGCGGCTTTTTCGGTCCCAATTTTTTCAGCATCATCTCCTCACTGTACGGCTTCTCATCCGGCTTGAGCGTCGGGCGCGAATTGCGCGTGGCTATCGTCTTGAAACCCGGCATCAGCAAAGGAACGAGATCGCCCCGCCCGGCAAGGAAACAGTTGTTCGTGGTAACATTGGGGAACCGGGCAACCAGATCACGTATGGCAGATATCAGACGCTCCCCTCTTGGATCCTTGAGATCCAGCTCTATCGGGGATCCATCGGAAACGAGCGGCAGCACCTCTTCAAGCAATGCGGGGCGCACTCCGCGCCCTTTCACCCCAAATGCGCGCGAATAGTCGGACTTCTCAATCTCTCCCTTCCAGAACATATTTGTGCACCACTTCTCAATCCCCAATTTTCCATGTCCTCTACGGTCATGGAAGCACCACAGCTTCCCATCCTCGGAAAGGAAAACATCAGCCTCAACCCCGAACCCCGCCTCCATGGTTTTCCTGAAGGCAGGCATTGTGTTGGGGATAACGCCTTTAGATCCGCCGCCATGGGCGATGAAGCGATCCTTTGTGAGGAACTCAAGCGTAACGCGGGAACTCTTCCTTTCCGGCTTGAGCGCAGTCTCCCGGACGATCTCGAAACAGTCGACATAGATGGCCGTGTAGGGAGGGTTCGAACCTTCGAACAATCCGCTCGCAAAGTGGAACTCATCGGCGTTTTCGCCGCCGGGAATCCAATGGTAAAGATCATACCATGCGTATCCAGTCGATACATCCCCAAGTTTGAAGGTCACAGACTGCGACGGCCTTTTTGAATCTCCCATCACAGCACGGAACGCCTCGCCTTTCGCATCAGGACGCTTATCCACGCGGACGCGGGCACGTATCAGATACGACACGCCGAAATCGGCGTTTATCTGATTGAGATTGAAGTGAGTTGTCCAATTTTTGTATTTTCCGGAAATGTACATTGCGCGTCCATTGCCCGCCGCAGGATCCTGCTCGTATCTGCAGTATTGCTTCACCGTAGGATCCATCCACACCAACTCGTCCTCTATCGTGCATCTGTCGGACGGAGCGTCATTTCCCTCCGCGAGCCTGCGTATCTGGTTCTGGTACAACAGCCACCTGTTCGACTGCTCGGAAATACGAAATTCCGGAGTCGAATCCATCATTGAAACCACCCTGCGCGCGGCGGCGCGCATCTCCGCCAATCTCGGATGGGCCCGCTTTGAGGGCTCGCGAGAGGCGACGAGATACCCGCACGGTCCGCGCAAAAAGCGCAGCACCCTCGTGCAATCGGCATTGGATCTGCACCATGCGACATTCTCTCGCCGGACAGGATCGTCGGCGACCACCTTCTCCGCCCGCCCGAAATGTCCGCTCGCCCAATCGAAGAAACCGTCAGGAATCGACGGCGATACCACATCCTCCGAAATGGTCAGAGGATATTTGACCTCGTCTCGATCGATCGCATGGAGTTTTTCGATGTATTCCCTGACGAACGGCGCGGCCGCGCCATAGAAACCGTCAAGAAAACGCGTGAGTAACATGTCAAAATCCTGCTCCGGATTCCACATCAGTTTCGCAAGAATCCAAGCTTTGAGTTCGGCGAAGTCAGACCGGGGGCTTGCATACACGCCCTGCGAAAAAAGATGGGTCACGCCGCAGTCGCGGTAAAAACGGATATTGTCCTGATAGGACATCAGATCGGGAAACGCATGGGATTGAAACTTGTAATTGAGAACGTAATCCCATACGTAGAGCATGCTTGCGTAGTCCCGCCATTTTCGCAAGGTATCGGCAAACTCAATGCTTCTCGGATATCTGCTTTTCAGAATCGGACGGTAGTGCTCCGTACGGGCGCAAAGGCATATCATCACATTCCGCCTCGGACGCACAGTTTTCGGCGGCAGCGTGGAATACTGATAGGCGAGAGTTTCGATTATCACATCCGGAAACTCCTTCTCGACGGCCTCGGCAACCCTGTTCACGAAACGTATTACCGACGCAGATGGCGAACCCTCCGAATCGTCGAACGCCTTGCATTCGGGGCATCGGCATTGCCCCTTGCCTCCATCCTCCTGGCTGACTCCAAATATTTTCGTCTGTGGATTGGCGCGTATGCGCGCAAGAACCCTTTCGGTGACAATCCGCAATACGTCGGGATTGGAAAGGCACGGCTGCCAGCCTATCCGCTGTCTCTCTCCGTTCACGAGAGAGTAATACTCGGGATGTTCGTCAAAGAATTCCGATGGAGGGATGAGTTTTGAAAAGGTATGGCAATTCTTAAGCACCGGATCGAATGGAAATGCGGGCCCGCCGTGCCGCGGGTGAAGTCCGTCTTTCCCGGGTGGGCGTTTTTTTGAATTCACCCGGAAATCTCCGTTGACTTTGCATCTCGCCGCAAAATCTCCGTTGAACATATCGTAGAAAAGCGGCTCGCGCAAAACAAACGCAGGCTTCTGGCAATCATCGATATCCGGCGGTAACGCAAACACGTCTTTCCGTGGGATGACGCTGACCTGGCTTGAGAACCATCCACAGCCCGCATACTTCTCAAGAAGCTCATAAACCCCGTAGAGAACGCCTCTCGCTCCGCCGGCAATCACGACATCCCTGCCGCTTGCACAAATACGGAACGAGTCCTCCATCTTCGGATCAAGCTGGAGGTGTATGCATGCGCCCTTGGCCGCATCCCTTCGCACCGGCAGATGCACATCCGTCATCTGCTTGACGAATTTCTGAAGTTCTGAAGCGGCGTACGTCTGCGACGGCGGCGATTCCTTCGGAATTAAGATTGAGTACTTTGCCTTTTCACCTCGCACTGCTATGCGCAGATCGTCCGCACATACAGGGAGAAGCACTGCAACGGCGAAAGTGAATGCAAGCGATCTCATTTAACGCCCCTATTTAACGTTTATGACTAACCTGACGCCTATCTCATCTTTACCTCCCGTTTGTGTAGGGAGATAGATACGATATGCAGAACGGCACTCGATTGCTTCAGCCTTCCACGAACCGCCTCGTGCGACACGTGTGGTCAGTGAATTGCCCATGAGATCCAGCGCGCCGTTTGCGTTCGGCGCGCCATGCGCATCACAATCCGGCAAGCTCGTCCTGTCTTTGACTGGATAATCCAGCGTCCATTCAGAGACATTTCCGTGCATATCATACAAGCCAAACCCATTGCATTCATACGAACCGACCTCCGCCGTACAATTCTCAACCCCGACAGAATCATTAGCCTCGGTATTGCCTGGAGTCGCTTGATTGCCGAGATAGCGTCCCGGAAGATTTTCATCTACAGTATACGTCTCGCCTCCGTTGGAAACATAGTTGGTACTGCATGAAGCGCCATTTCCCCACCGCGCATCTCCATTCAATGCCCGGCAGGCAAACTCCCACTGCGCCTCGGATGGAACTTCAAACATAAGCCCCGTAAAAGCGCGGGACAGACCTATCAATGAATCCTTATACGGTTCATTGGGGTAGGCATAAGCATTTTGTGCCGCAGAATTACCTACATGATTCTGCCGAAGCTGTACATACCTGATATTTTCCAAGGGGCGCATATGGCCATCTTTCTTCAGTTTATTCGGATCCCTTGATGTCAGACAGTAGAACTGAGACTGTGTAAGTTCAAAAACCCCCATATAGTAGTCGTTGGTAAGGGTCACCGTGTGGGCCTTCTCATAGCCCGTGGTGTTGCGGCCTGGATCGTTGACGCTTCCCATTGTCCATGGTATCCCAGTCGCCGGGATCCTTTTCATCACAAGCTTTGTCTTTCGGTACGCCTCGTTTGCAAAAAGACCTCCCGGTAGCGCATCTATGCTTGTGTAATAGTTGACGTTGGATTTTGAGGTCAGGTCTGCGACAATCACGTCCGGCGGGGTATCCACGCTCCACGCCGACACAACGGCGCGAACACCAGACGGTATATCGTGATCCGGCCATGCAGAAGCCACATCCCATTTGATCACATAGATGCCGTCCTCCTTCACCAACTTGTTCACTTCGCCGGTCAGATAGCCTCCGCCGCTTATGTTCGCATCACCGATGGATACGCCATTGGTCTGAATGTCAAGAGTGACGATTGCCGGTGCATTCTCAAGCTTGTAGGTTATGTTGACGACACGTCTTGCACCCTGTTTCATATCCACGGAAACAATGGATGGCTCTGTGATTGCAGGGCTTTCCTCCGCTGTAGCGCACAAGGCGGCAAGAGCGGTTGCAACAGTCAATGTCATGCAGTATGATTTCATGGTTTACTCCTTAGGTTCAGCGGACAGACAGAATCAGTCCGTACGGGCTTGTGAACAGTGAACAATCTGCGGATGCGACAGGTCCGCAACGATATGTCGAAATCTGCATATAGGCGCTTGCCAGCGAATTCGTCGATGCCTGCGCAAGAAGCGACATTACCGTCACTCCAATCATTAATTTGATTTTCCTTTTCATCGAAGTACTCCTTTCACTCCTCTATAGCCTTGCAAAATGCTCCTTTCACCTCTTCAACCGAATGCTCGGTCTCAAGGTACTTCATTCCGGCAGCGTAAAGTTTGCAGGGTCTGTCCCCACGGGAAAGCGGAACGCTGAACGAACCTTCTGCGCCTGTGTGCCAATAGGCCACGACGCGCTTGCCGTTGCGCTCGAACACGAATCCGCGAAGGTGCTGCGCACCATTGGATACTGGAAGCATTTCGATTCCATGCAACTCGTATTCACCCTTTTCATTCAAATAAAGATGGTGTTCCTGCGTTGAAGACTTCAACAAATCCTTATGCTCCTTCGTGAGCCAGCCTTTGGCACGGACATCCTCCCAGCGGCGGATCGTCTCAAGCAGATCGTCAAGGCGCGGATGAGGGTTGGTGTACGCCGCCGTAATCCGCACAGTCATCGGACAATCCCATGCCGCCGCACGGCTTGTTCCGAACTCCCACATATCCAGCTGAGTGCCGATGGTCTTTGCCGCCCCCTTTGCTCCGGGTTTGTAGAGTTCCCACCACCCGAAGTTGAGACGGGTGAAGTTTTTGCGCATAAGCGGTGCCTCCGCTAACGGAAACTCGACGATCTTTTCCTTGAATACTTCGGGTGGGAAGATGTCAAATGCATTTGCCCCCGCTAGCATGTGCCAGTCGAAATGCGCCTTGGCGGCAGCCTCTCCGAAGATCGGCTCAGGAGTGAGTTTTTTCCAAACCCGGTACTGGGCATAAGGCACGTTGTAGTTAAACGGCTCGTGCACACCCTCCGAACCGTCGAAGTAGGCGAATTCAAATCCAGTGGAATAGACGGCGGCTATCTTGTCCGCAATTTCATCCTGAAGGCTTGTGCGTTCATCTACATAGCAACTCATGGGTTCCCAGAACTCACTGACATCGAGAATACCTCCAATTTCACCCATGTGATGCGAAACCTTGCGGGTCTCACAAGCCCCGCGCCTGATTCCCGTGAATCTGTATGGAGGTTCCGTCTCATAGCCTTCATAAGAGATGAGCTCACCACCAAAACGCAGAATACGGCATCCCTTGTACATCACGCTATCGATGGGATTCTCCTCGACGAAAATCTCCGTATCTTCATCCGCAATGGGACGAGCCAGTGTAAAGCGGCGGGTTAGGTTCAGGCGATGATCCGTCACAGGCGTAACATAGCGCGACTTTAGCCCCACGTGGGAATGCAGGAAGTGAAGTCCGGGCGTGATTCCCGCCGCCTTTATCTTCGCAAGCATAGCTGCTACATCCGAAAGTCCATTTGCATACACCGGCAGAATATCCCAATCGCCGTTGTAGCCCCACGAATCGATTTCCTTCACGATGCAGGTATAGTAAAGAAGCATCATTCGCACACCGGCCCGTTTTGCAAGCGCGATATAGCGATCGACGTTATTGGGCGTCATATCGCTCACCCAGAACATCGATGCATTGATAAGCGGAGAGCGGCGGCTTCTCACGCCATGCGGAAGGGAGAAATCCTCCTCCACACGCTCAATCGCCTCCAGGAAAGCATCAGGTCCAGGGGCAGCAACCAGCACTGCGGAGCCACCGCGAAGACGGCGGGCGCGCACAAGGTCTGCCGTGAGCAGCGTAAAGCCATGCCGTGCCTCGTTGTCGATGTCGGTCTCGCAAGCCGTGCCAAGCACACCAACCGCACACTTTCCATCCCACATGGCGTTGATCCAATCGCCGAAATTCTCGCGATTCCTGACAGGAATCTGCAGCACCCGAAACGACGAAACCGGTGGTGTATCCATCTTTAGATCGCCATAATCCTCAGGATCAACGATAAATCTCTCAAGCTTGAACTCCATATACTCAGGCTTGAGATTCACGGACACAACCGCCTCGTACGGAGCCAGATCAAATCCTACAACGAGATGTTTTCCTTCCCTGCGGATGCGGTTTGCACGATAGGAGGTACGCTTATGCATATGCATAAGCTTTATCTCATTGTTGAACGGACGATCCTGCGTGACCGCGAATAGCGGTATGCCCTCCCGTGCCTCGACACACTCCTCGTGACTGGCAATGAGCTTCAGCGACTTGACAGAAGCATCCTCGCCTATAGCAAGCCTGAACGCCTTGTTTGCGAACTCAATGTCGGCTGCTACAGATGAGGGTACCATCATCATAGTAGTCAAGACTATAACTATTTGAGCCGATATAATCTTCATAAGATAATTTTTCCTCTTTGACACATATTATATGCTACCTGCCATATTAATTTCCATACAGAATTTCGCAATTCATTATAAGAAATACGCAAGCGAAAAATATCCTTTTGATGTATAATTACGGACATGCAGACAAAGAAGATATTTCGTATCGGATTGATTATAGAGCGTTCAAGAGCATTTGGCCGTGAACTGTGCGAGGGCATAATAACCTACGCACAGAACCGAGACGATTGGCATCTTCAGTTTATGACCCTCCAAGATTTGCGGCGGCGGCAGATTCGTAACAGCATGGATGGTTTTATCGCCCGCGTGACCTCTAATGCTTTTGCAAAGCTGCTCAAATCAACAGGAAAACCGGTTGTGGACATCTATTATGAAAATCCGCTTCCTGGCTTTGCCGTAGTGAAAACCAAACACGAATCCGTTGGACTCCTCGCCGCCGAGCACTTTTTAGACAGACGATTCAAGAATTTCGCATACTGTCCGTACGGTGGTGGACGTACATCTGCGTACTGCAAAAAAGCATTCATCAGAAGTCTGCGACGTGCCGGATTCGGATGCAATGTGTATTCTTCCAACAATGAAATTGCTTACGATCTTGACGCTTCAGATCACATAAGTGACATCATGATGCCACCTAGAGATGCAAAACAACTAGAAAAGTGGCTGCTTTCGCTACCCAAGCCAGTGGCCGTATTCTGTCCAAGCGACCTTCGCGCATGGCAGATAAATGGCATTTGCCGTTCTGCTGGGATAAACGTGCCGCGTGAAGTTGCGGTTCTTGGACTGGACAATGACATCATTATATGCGGCACCGCCAGACCAATGCTCTCCAGCATTGACCCAAATACGCGAAAGATAGGCCATACTGCAGCAGAGACGCTTGCAGACATGATGGAAAACGGCATTCCACAACGCATGCTCGTAAAACAGATACCCCCAACAAGGGTTGTCGCAAGAGCTTCATCTGAAACGGCACCCGTAGAGCCTGCATGGCTTGCAGACGCACTCGTGTACATACAGCGAAACGCCAAGCACGGAATATCAGCCTCGGACGTATTCGCAAAACTAGGACGGTCGCACACGTCCGTGACAAAGGCGTTCAGAAGCATTCTTGGCATCACTGTACAAGGAGAAATTGCCAGAACACGTCTCGAAGAGGCCAAATATCTACTTCTGACAACCGAACTGCACATGTCCGAAATCGCCGCCAGATCAGGCTTTGCCTCCGTGACCTATTTTCTTCAAGCTTTCTCGGCTACATTCGGTAAAACTCCCAAGACATGGAGAGCGTCCAGGATGAACCTTAACGGCTCTTCTTCCAGGCTTCAGTGAGCGTATCATTATCCTTATCAACATCGCCCTTGAGAAACTTCGGCTAGTCCTTAAGCCCGGCTCGACTTCTCGTAGTCAGCCGCCTCCAGAACTATATGGCTTAGGGTTGTGTGACCTTTTCACTAAAGGTCACCTGCCCCTTGGCATGAAGGTCACCTGACCCTTGACGTGAAGGACACGTGACCCTTGTTAACTGACCTTAAAACACCAATTATTTAGTCTTGCAAGGATCTTATATCCTCTGCATAATCGACGGTATGAACATCGCATCCATTTTCGTGATAGCGCAATATTGCCGCCCTAAATCCTTCAATGAGGCTCCAAGGTGATAAAGTTCCGCATCGTCAAGAATGAGAAATCTATCATGAAAATTGCCGACCGGCTTGATGGATAGAGTCGGATTCTGCAGCTCCTCTTTCCACCGTGCAATGTGCCACGGCCGGTCAAAGGTTTTGGCTGGGCTTTGGCTGAAATCTCATCGATTATCGATTATACCACACTTTAAGCCGCATGGACTCTATTTCGGTCTAGACGAGTCTCCGAATACCCTGCCGTAAATCTTCCTATGCGATTCAACTCTTCAAGCACCTTGAGCCGCTCGTCAATAGACAACGACAGGCAGAATGCCTCGTCCTGATCTTCAAAAGTCGTCATTTTTACAGCCGTCCTATCCATTTTTCTTCTCCCGCAGTTTCTCCAATGTCAAAGCATCGGCAATATCTTTTGGACGTCCTGATGAACGCTTGTTAATTATCAAATCATCCAAGGACAATACTTTTATCTCTAATCCATCAACATTCATCTTGACGGCACGAATAGAAGCATCTGCATAATCAAGCCCATCCACAGCAGAAATTATATCAATGCGCTGTGGTTCAACACCGATTTGAAACACCATTCCCGGTTTGTGGAAATCAGCCTCTGTCAATCCCTGCAAAGGTGCACCAAAGGCCGCTATCGCCCGCATTACAGCTCTGGCGTTCTCGGGATTAGCCATAATCCAAAAATCAATATCAAATGTGGTCCTCGGCCAACCATGAAGAGCAACTGCATACCCGCCCACGAGCATAAAATCCACACCTTCTTTCAAGAGACATTCAACCATATCCCTGTAATCTGGATTTAATAGATTATTGCCCGTAGTCATACTCAAATCACCGCCTTCCGTGCACACGAACCGAAGACCCAAAGCTTTTCAGCCTTGTGACTCTTTGCGATAGCGTAAATTTCATCTCGCTTCGCACATATTTCGTCAAGCTTGCACATCAAAATCATCTTTCCTGAAAACAAGGCTAATAATAGCACTTACAAGCATCAAAAGCAACCGAAAAGTTGGGGCGGCGAGATTCGGCGGTCGCGGGGCGACCTCCCTACCATTTCCGGCATTTCTCCCAAGCGTAAGTCGAAGTGTTTAGCCTCCTGATGCCTAATGCTTAGGGTCACCTGACCCTTGTACCGAAGGTCACCTGACCCTCAAAAGACCCTTTGCCAAGCGCCTTGAAGCAAATCCAAGTGCACAAATGGTTGTGCACTTGGATTTGTGGTTAGCTATTTCTTCGACTTCTTGGTGGTTTTCCGCTTTTTAGCAGCCTTTTGAGTCTCTTTCATGTAAATCCAAGTACACAAATCACCCCAAGTGCGCATGTCAGATTTTCAGGATTTTCAGGGTGTGTCCCCACAAAAAAGCATCGCGGTGCGACCACCCATCACATCGGGATGTGACTGCCTTTCACACCGGAGTTCGATTACCCTTCACATCACGGGCGCGAAGGCTGCCGTTTTAGTGTGAATTGCCCTGTATGGGGAAGCGAATTCTCCAGTACTCCCTAAGCACTTTGCCTGCACTCTCTAAGCACTTTCCCTGTATAGGCAAACGAGTTTCCCTGTATGCCTAAATGGATTGTCCTGTATGGGCAATTCAGAGGGGCAGTGCGTACTTTTTGCAGGGTCTGTCCCTACGCGAAAGCAAGCCTGATCAGCGGAATACGACAACAGTGCCCGGAGGCGAGTAGCGTGCCGAAACGAGCACATACCCCTCTTCTTCGGCGGGAGAGACGGACATCTGCCACTTGTAGGCCATGCCGCACGTAAGATCCTCAGGGACTGCGGATGCCGCCCATTTGCCGATCACGAACGTATCGCCCTGGGTGAAATGGAATCCGTTCTGCGCAACAGGCTTGAATCCGCCAACTCCGGTTGTAGGACGCGAGAGGTTCACCTTGTCGGAAACGAACGTACCGTTCTCCTTCCAAACCTTGAGCGGAAAATCTCCCGCAAAATCGACCGATCCGAACGACACCTCAGAAACCGAGGCGGCGTTTTCAAGGTTGGTAAGCGACACCCTTCCATCTGCGACTACCGTACCCGCCCAGTTCGCGCCGTTCGCAAACTGCAGCGATGTCGGGTCTGCGGAAGGCGCAACGCAGATGCGTCCCGTGGCAGTATTTGCCGACGAAACGAACGTAAGTGAAAGCCCATAGCCTGGAACTCCATTCGTGACCACAAGATTGCCAGAGCCCGTCATCGGAACATCGGCCACCACGAAATCACGGTTCCACTCCGTGCCTTCAAGATCGGAGGATGACTGCATGTATAGCGTGGAATCAGGCTCAATGCGCACCTTGCCAAGTCCTTCAAACGGACGCGAGAACCAGTTTCGGGCATCCTCATCGGGCGGACACGGATTCTTGTCATAGGGGATAAACGGCAACTGTCCAATGCGCCATGTGCCATTCGAGACGGCAAGCGTGCCTTTTTTGGAACTTTCCGTGGCAACGGTGTTGTGCGTGGCAATCCAGCCTCCGTTCTTCAATTCGAGGACATCCGCCCCTTCCGTATACGTATCCACCGTCAAGGTTCCCCTGTTGGAATAGGGATAGTAGATACCGCTTTCCGGTCCGTCAACTGTAACCTTGGAATACTGACGGATCTGGATTCCGGAGGCAACGCCAGGATGACGGTATGGTGACTTCAGCTTTCCTCCATTGCGGCAAATGATACGGGCATTCTGATATATTCGGCTCGTCTGGCTCATTAGCATTTCCGTTCCGTCAAGAATGAGCGTGAAAGGCACACCTTCATTGTATGTACCAACATCTACGCCAAGATACACAGCCGTATCAGGATAGGGAGGGAACGTAACATCCTTGAGAAGAAGCTCCCCAACAGGATAGACTTTTCCTCCATTCACCGGGCACATGAAGCGTCGGCAGGTTCCCGCCGACCCCTTCATGCGAATCTTGCCGCCGTCGGCAGTCATCGCAAAATAGGCGACTTCACCGGCAGATGCCGTGCCAAACGTCATTCCATTTCCTTCTGCAGCGTCTTTCGAATCCGGAATTCCGATCTGTCCGAAAAGCTTCAGATGGATATTCTTGAAGCCCGTTCCAACTGGCACCGTCACCACCGCGCCCTTCGCAATCTCAAGTACCGGCAAGCCATCTGCGTTACCGTTGGAAGAAAGGCGGTCAACGGAGAATTCGGCAACGGAGTTCTCCGCAAAGAACAAACGGGATGGATAGTTGAGCTTCACCTGGGGAAGGACTGCGCCAGTACCCGAAACCTCAAGCGTTGCGCCTCCCGCAACAGTAATCGACTTGAACACAGGTGTCGATGAAGTGAACGACGCAACGGTGGAATCGCCGATTACGCACACATCAGCGCCAACAGGAATTTCGCCGCCCCATGCAGACGCATCCGAAAGGTCAACCTTACCGTCTGCAGAGATTTCGATCATCTCATTGGAGGCGAGTCTCAAAACGCCATTGGAGACAACCGTTCGAGCTCCTTCAGGAATCATTCCGGCAATCGAACCGGCAACATAGCGAAGAAACGCCTCATCCGAAGACTTCAGCACCACAGACCCAACTACGAAGGCATCCGAACCGAGAACGAAATCGACATTTTCATATCCATCAAATGCCGCCATCTCGTTATCCGTCGCACCAAAAGATATCGTTGCACCAGAAGCGAAAGAACATCCATGGGAAAGCGTATGCGGTTTCGTGAAATGAATGCTCCCCTCCTCAACGCTGAGAGACGACGGAAGTGACGCCACCACCAACTTTCCTTTGCCTTTCTTCACGAGCGAAGCGCCATCTCCATAAGTGAATATCTGCATATCGAGAGTTGCATCCTCTGCAACATCAACAGTTGCGGCAGCCGAGGCAGGCATCGAAGCAGAAACCTCATCACCCCACTTTGAAACCGAATTCTTGAACGCCACATTCGATTCCGCCTTCAGCGTTCCGCCGCCGAGAACGAAGCGCATTGAGGCGCCTTTGTAGTATTCTTCAGTCGTCTTGGTAAAATCGCCGCCAATGCGCAGCTCACCAGCCATCTGCGCGACTTCAAACTCCTTGAGCTTTTCGTTGTTGCCTGATCTATTGCCTCCGTTCCATAGGAATCCATTTGGAGCAAGCAGCGTTCCGTTATTGGTTATGGAGCTTCCCTGACCATTGACTATGGATGCCGTCATATCAAAATGATCAGGATCCCAAAGCAGCGTCGCGCCACCATCAACCTTGCACATGAGATAGGTGAGGGATACGCCGCATTTGACTTCGGCACGACCGCCCGTCTTAATCTGCCAATCTTCATAAGGGCTTGGCGTGGAAATTGTAACATCCGCTCCTGAAGGGTATATGAAAGTTGCGCCGGAATATATTCGGTACGAATGTGCAAACGTCTTAACATAGTCCGGATTTATCACGGTGAGCGTACCATTGGTCAAACCCATGATATTCTTTTTGTAATAAAACGTGGAGTTGTTCGGGCAACCATTGGTAGCAAACCCAGCCACCGTCCAGTTTTTGCCGCCAAGATCAAAATACCCCATCGTCCATGAAGAGCCAGAACTCGATTGCATATAACCAAGCATATAGAGAGAATCATCCTCGCCCGGAACCAATCCATCCGGGTTGTTGTACGAAGATAGATTCAACGACCAGTTCGCAGGATCCCCGAAATCTGCCCAAGCAAAGAATTCCTCCGATGCACCGTTTATTGCAGAGTGATTGTCTATATGCTGCGTACGCCAATAGAAAACATTTCCCGCTTGAGCAACGCAAAGTGATAGAGCCGTCAGCAGTACGGTAAGCGATTTCTTTTTCATGGGAATCTCCTCTGTTTTTAAAGACCAAGTTCGCGGATATGGTTTTCGCGGGCGACCTTGCGGAACACCGTTTCAGAAATTGCGCCGGAGCCGCGCAGTTCGCGCAGGAAGCCGGGAAGCGGAGAAACGTAGCCGTTGGGATCGCAGATGTCGATGCCGAACATTATGCGGTCCTGAAATTCCGTCAGGAACTTCGCCGCATACGCCGGATCGCGCATGAGCGCACAGGCTCCCGAACCGGCCGAAAGGTCTCCGTAGAGATTGGGGTACTTGCGCATCAACCGCTGGATCGCGCCTTCCTCCTTGATCGGCCCCTTGCCTCTGCTGTTGCGCTCCTGCATCGTCCGGCAGACCGTAATCTCGCTCCAGAAAGCGGACGAGTGCCCGAAGAAACGGAGCTTAGGGAAACGCTGGAGACAGATTTCGAGAGCCGGCAATCCGCTGTCGTCGACGACTCCGTAGCTCCATCCGCACATCGGAGTCGTATGGAACGTGACCGGCAGCCCGACCTCCTCACACGCCTTGAACAGATTCTGCATTCTCGGATCGAGGAGATGGATGTTTGCGCAGAGTTCGCCAAACCCCTTGCAACCCCTGTCGCGGTAATGCATCAGCACGTCGCGAAACTGAGCATAGGGAGTATTGCCGCAGGATCTCGGATCCACTACGCAGAACGGAATGAAACGGTCGGGATAGGCAGCGCACAGGCGCAGAATGGATTCGTTGGACATCCCCCCTATGAAATTCTCCGGAGTTCCGAGACCGAGAATGCACCCCTTCTCAATTCCTAAGCGATCGTAGTGCGCGATAAGCTGCTCCGCACAGCACAGGGGCTGCTTGAGCGATCCCATCTGCGGAAGCGGATCCTCTGTGCAATGGGCATGGATATCGATGTACTTTACGTCATCGTTCGCAAGTACGCCCTGTGAAGTGGCGCATCCGGCAAGCACAGCTGCGCCGCCGACGGAAATGAACTCTCTTCTTGTGGATTCCATCATCACACCCCCGCAATCCTTTTGGCGTTCCCTGACGCAACAGCATCAAAAACATCAACCGAAATACCGCCCTCGTCGCGAAGTCTCCTGAGGAAGGAAGGCAATACGGGGAGCGTCTTTGCGACAGTCTCCGGCGACTGCGCATCAAGTCCGAACACGACACGGTCCTTGAAACCTGTCAGAAAACCGGCTGCATAAACCTTGTCGCGCATGATTGCGGCAGCGCCCCACGGACCGGACAGATTGCACACGAGATTCGGGTAAGACTCCAGCAACGAACGCAGCATACCTTCTTTGACCGAACCAAAAGCCGGAGATACGCGTTCATCGCGGCATCTGGGAACGGATATCTCGCACCAGAATGCCGCACCGGAAACAAGGAACGTCAACTTCGGGAATCTTGCGAGGGTAACTTTCAATCCCGCAAGAGACGGCGGATCGTAAAGTCCAGCCCCCTTATCTTCGAACCCGTCCAGATGAATCGACACCGGCATTGACGTCTCTTCGCAGCTTTGGAACAGATTCTGCACCCTTACATCGGAAATGGGCAATTTGGCCGCCACGCAACCAACACCACGGCATCCGCGGGACTTGTAATGTTCAAGGACCGGAGTGAACTTTGCCGTCGGACTGTTGTAGCAGTTGCGGGGATCGAGATTGCAGAACGCCGAAAAGCGACCTGGATAGGCTTCCACAATGCGAAGAACCTCTTCGTTCGCCTGACCCGTCGGATGGGTTTCGACATTTGCGATAGGCATTATCACGCCCTTGGCGATGCCAAGCCGATCGTACATCGCCAACTGACGCGACACGTCGCACACTCCGTGCTTTCCGCCGACAGGAGCCATCAGCTCCCGTACGCAGACTGCATGCATATCGATGAATTCTGCCATTTCCAACACTCCTCCTACCTGAACTTCACCGAAAGGCTCCTGATGCGTCCGTTGAAAAACGCACCGGTGCGGTTTACATATCCCGGCGTGGCGCCCAAGGCGGTATAGACTGGGTTCACGGAAAATCCGGTAACTTTTACCGGCTCACCCTTGACGCCGTTGACCTCCACAAAAACGGACTTCCTGTCGCATACGACACGAACCTTGTTCCATTTCCCCTTTTCAAGAGCCGGTCCCGCAGCAGCAGCTGCAAACGCATCGGAGCGCATTTCTGGCGCTCCATCCTTGCGCACCCAAAGCCCCATCGCGAAATTGCCGTCACCTATCAAGCCCTGCTCTTTGTGCCCAGGCTGTCCAGGAAGAACATCCAGCTCAATCTCAAAGCCTGAAAACGCGGGAAGAAGCTGCATCGGCAGCGATGCGAACTGGCAGTTCGTGAACGAAAGCGACCAGCCGCCGTCTGCCTCCCTATGCCACTGCGGAGCGGCATCGTCCCATCCGGGAATCGTGTTCTTTATTGCTACCGCAAGAGGATTCCCATAAATGGACTCACCCTGACCCATTGCCGTCACCTGCGGTACGTATCCGCCAAGCACACCGCTGAACGCAATCCCGGCGGACGAAAGCAATGCACTTCCGCCTTCAGGAGAGAATCTGAACACCGGTTCATCAAGGCGAGACTCATCGATCTTGAATTCCGTCACCTTGCCTGAATCGCGCTCTATCGCATGCACCGTGCGAAACTTTCCGGATTTCGCCCCGAACACAAATGGCTTCCCTCTCCACACCCTGCCCTTTGCGTCTATCGTCTGCACACGCAGAATGCCAGACTTTGTGCGTGGACGCATACGAAAGCGGAATGCAGCCTCTTTCCCTCCGCAGGGAGGCGGCATTGCTATCTGCGTAGCACAGCAGGTTACGACAAAATTCGCGCCGCCCTTTCCGGAGATGCCGACCGCTCCAAGCTTCACCACATCGGCAAGGCGGATGCGTCCCCTGAAGATAGGCGCAAGATCTATTTCAAGTTCGGCGCCATCCACCTCTCCATTGTGGATGGACGCGTAGAAATCCTGCGGCCAATGTTCGACAAGGAATGAACCCATCGTAGTCCATCTGCTGCCCTTTGCCCTAAGGCCTTTCGCACGGATGGTCTTGAGATCCGTCACATTGCACCAGTCGATAGTCCCCTTGAACGAATATATCTTCTGAGCCGCCATATAGCCCTGCCATGAGATGCGGAACGTAGTACGGTCGGCAGATGTTCCGGGCGCGAGCGGCTTCGGTCCTTCGCCAGGTTCGTACATGTATATCGTATCGGGTCCTTCAAGAACCTCAACGCTCTTGAGTTCAGTATCGGAAGATACTCTTCCAAAAACCTCGCACATCCCATCCTTGCCGCAATCAGTCGCCATGACAGTTCCGGCGACTCCCTTCGGCATGTCGCGAAGCGGATGTTTCGCCCAACGGGCATCCATGGCGCGTCCGGCATTGAGGTCTACAGGCCAAAACCCTTCGCTGAAGTTTGCGCAACCGCCAAGCCAACGCACGGAAAGCTCCGGCATGAGAGCTGCATTATTCCCCACAAGCGAAGAGGCTGGAGCCTTGAACCACGCATTTCCGCAGCTGTCAGCAGAGAGCCTTTGGGCGGGGAAGTCCTGAACCGTACAACCTTGCGCATTCTTCCATTTGAATGACACCTCGAACGTTTTGCCCTTGAATGTTCCGTCCGGAATGTTGCGCACCTCAACCTCAAGCGGTTCGCCCGCGATTATCGACTTTCGGTAGGAGAGGATCAGGTTGGGCGTTGCAGCGGCAGAAGCCTCATCGCCCGGAAAGATCGACGGCGCGCGACCGGCAAATCTGTCGGAAAAATAGCGCACTATCCTGAGTGCGCTCGTCCCCTGTGCAACAGTGGGACGGAAATGCGTATTCTCGTTCTCCTCATCCCATTCACAGCAAAGCGCATAGTCTGGGCGGAGGGCAAGAATCGTCTCAAACTGGTCACAGAGGGTTTCAGTGCCTTCACAATCCCAGGCGTAGCGCCACAGATAGCAGTTCTCGTGTCCGGCATATATTGGCATGGCAAGGTACTTCTTTCCTGCGAATTCAGGTTCGGCAAGAACGCTCTGCAAAAACGGCACGAGGACCTTGCGCTCAAACTCCCCGTCGTAGCGTTTGCCGTACATGTAGCGCACCCAGCCAGAGGAGAAGAAGCCGTCGATCTTTCTAAGTTTCCGGCGGAGCGATTCGCGCTGTTCGTTCAGATACTGGGCAGTGATCGCACCCTTGGGAGCATGGTCAAACGCACGGGTGTAGGGCATCAGGATGAACGAGTCGCCGTACTTCTTATTTAGCGCCTGCGCAAAATCCACGTACACGCCAAGCTGGCTCTCCTTGGTTTCAGGATAGCGGGAAAGCACAACCTTGCCGTCGATACGGAAGGAGTTTGGCATTGCATAGGTATCAGCCGCGCATTTCATGAGCGCTTCGAACCCGTTTGGTCCCCACGTCGAATACGGCATTTCGGTAAGGACAGGCGTATCGGTCGTCAGGCTCAGCTCCCTTACATTGTAGGAGAACCGGTGATGGCAAACGCAAAATCCGTCAAAACCGCCTCGACGCAGATCCGCAGCAGTTATCTTCCAGCCCTCAGGGTTGAGGACATGGTTCTTCGGCTGGTATTTCTTGAGCGACACATCCGTGGCCAACGGACGGTCATACCAGCGATG
>JAGBFY010000456.1 GCA_017936245.1 Kiritimatiellia bacterium | reverse complement strand
CCTGTTACATCATATGCCGCCTCATGCCGACATTTGACGTTATAGGTACATCCTGGCGCAAGCCAGTCCTCTCCAACCCGCATTCCATTTACGTATGCATTGAATACGCCCAATGAAGATATGCGCCATTCGGCATGCGTCACTTCTGATGCATTGACCGTATTTTTGCGAAACGCCGCCACCCGCACATTCTCCATCTCCACAGTTGGAGATATCCACATGGCAGCGGCAAGAAGTAAGGAAATCACCGCCTCTTCTCCCGTACCGTTTTCTCCGACAAACGATGGATCGCCGCCCGCAAATCCTCCGGCTCACGGGAGAAATCCTTCATTGATCTGATTATTTTCCCAGTTTCGGACTCTACTGCACTTCTACCCAGTACACGCTCTGCAATCTGCAGTTTCTCATAGTCCTCCACGCCATCACGCACATTCGCGAAACGTATTCCCGAGAGAATATTGCTCTTTCCTGGATAAATGTATATGCCATCTCCTGGTGAATGAAGCGCGTTTGCGACATTCCAATCGGGGAAATATGTAGCGTTTTCATCAAGCTTATCCGTATCGTTCCATGCGTTGACGAGCCAGAAGAGAAAACCATCCGCTCGCTCCGTCCACGTCATCCAGCTTATCAGACGGTTTTCTATGGTAGGATATTCGTAATGCGCGTTGTTTGCATACGGATAATGAGGACTGAAACACGTATACCACCAAATCTCCTTCCCCATTGCGCGGTATTTATCAGATAATGCGCGATCATACGTTGCCGTACCTGGACACAAGATGTCAGTCATTGTCGCAATAGGCGACTCAAACGGTATCTGCCCTCGCTTCACATCACGGTACACCCGGCAGGATGTCAAAAACGGAAGTCCAAAATCCTTCTTGAGCCGCTTCCACATCTCAAGCATTTTAGGATAGTATTCCGACTCACGTTCATCAAATCCGTAAAGATATGCCATATCCTTTAGTCCACGCTTTTCAAGTTCATTTATATATGGCGGCAAAACATCCTTGAGATAAGAATAGAACTCATCATTGAAAACAGCCTCTGGTTCCACATAGCAAACCCATTTCACATTCGGATCTTTTGGCGGCGGCACAAGATGAAGTGCACAAAAGGAATTCATGCCGCGTTTCTTTGCATATTCGAGCATTTCAAGATCAGGAAGCGTTGTACGGGAAATATCCGTTGGATTCAACCGGTGATCAAGAAGAACATCCCAGCTTTCCCTACGCTTCGCCTCGAAATCGTCCGGATATGCGGCACGGGTAAACCCATCCATTACACAATATCCTGTTTTCTGTCCAAACAGCAAAGGCAATGAACAGTCGAACACTTTCACTTCAACGGGGATTCTTTTTATGCAACACTCCCCTTGCACAACATCCAGAGATCCGCGATACAATCCTGCCTTGGCATCTGCCGCACACGAGAATGTGACCCACGCGCCTTGAGTGCCGCCTTTCGGCACCGACATCGGAGCTGGAGGCAAAAGCGGTTCTGGGAACCATGTTTCGGAATCGTCAGGCGCAAGAGGATGACGGAAGAACTTCTGCGTTCGGGGGAAATAGCCAATCCTCTGCCAGCCGACCTTCCCCGGAAACCGACTTCCCTCCTTGGAAGAAAGCGGACTCGTCCTAAGAGAGACATTTTCAAGTGACCGCTTGTCCCCCGTAGAAATGCAAATCTGAACAGATTCGCTTTCGCGTCCGAACAATTCGAGTTTCACGGAAGGTGAAACACTCTCCTTGGCAGCAGGAAACATCAATGGAGTGATCTTCCGCATGGAATCTGCCGTCCACACGATACAGGAATCAGGTTTGAGCGGATTCTTAGATGGGATTGTGGGCGGCTCTTCTACAACACGAAGCTCTACCCTTTCCCCATTCCATACCGAACGTAGCACCCTATCAGCATCACGGAACGGCCGGAATGTTCTGCGCGATTCGGCAAGAACCGTTCCCGGCGCCGGTGGCTTTCTCGACACAAACGCATCCTTGAACCATGCTTTACCTGCAGCCTTGCGCTGCAGAAGATATGCCTTTATCACCTTTACAGGCTTGGGCGGCAGAAAGACAGTCTTGCTATCCTCCCAGCCATGCGTACCTGTATTGAATGGTGCCTTAAGTGCATACACTGGCGTACCATCTGCATATTCGATATCGACATAGACGCAGTATTCACCGCCTATAGCGACATCCTTGCACCTGCTTGTCGCACCAAAGTACACAGGTCGCATATCAGGGTTTTCATAGTGCAACTCTGCCTTAAAACCATCGGCAAAGGCAGCTTCATTCCCTTCCACAACAGCGAATGCAGAAGTGTTCAGCGACAGAAACGCCAATAGAGGCAACGCAATCGAAAATCTCATATTCATGGCAGTGTAAGGCACAAACGGAAGCCAACGATTTTAGTGCCTCCCAATCCATTCTTAGCCTCTCTGTAATTGATTGTCACCTGATCGTAGTTATTGTTCCATGCGCCGCCGCGCGCCACCCGGTTCTTGCTGGTTTCTCCATTTTTGGGTGTAGCCGGACCTGGGGGATCCATCAACGGATCGGTAGTAAATTCCCACCAATAGTCAAGGCACCATTCAAACACGTTTCCGCCCATGTCATATATGCCCCAGGCATTAGGTTCATACGAACCAACCTTAGCCGTTCCGCCCTGATCAGGCGGAGTGGTAGCGATTGCCACCGACGAAGCTACAGAAATATCACCCGAATTGGTACATCTCGCATATTTTATCATTCGCTGTTTCCCGGTAAGGCCATCAACATTATCCCAAAGGCCAGTTCCATCCGGAATGACACCACCCTTACCAGCGCGTGCTGCGAACTCCCATTGAGCATCAGTCGGCAAATCGAACATCTGCCCTGTAATGGCACGCACTCGCCACAAGGCATTTGATGTACCGGAATCGTTCTCGAGAATATCGTGTCCGCTTTCTGGCCAGTATTTGCGCTTGCCGTTCTCAGGTGTGGCGCTTGCATCATAGTTGCACCATCCGCGAAGGGTCACCATCGACACATTCTCCACGGGACGCATCGCGTAATCCTCCGTAAAGTAGGACGGTCTAGGTTTTGTAGTTCCGAAATACTCATACTGACGCTGCGTCACTTCGTAAACACCTATGTAGAAATCATTGGTCAGAGTCACAAGGTGTCCAATCCACTTAGCACTGTCATTGTATTCCTTTGAGTTTGTGCCTAAACGAAATGTCACATTTGCCGCCGGACACTTTCGAAACACAAGATAATCCGTCTTGCAGAGATCGTTCTTCACGCCACCAGGGAAAGGAAGCGCATCTGCCGTTTCGTAATATGTCGTGCGCTGTTCGGCAGAAAGATGCGATGTTTCGGCATCGATGCGAATGAGCATGTAATTAGGCGGTGTATTCTGTGCCCAGGCGGTCACTTTTGCCGTAATCGGCACATCACGCAGTCTTACGTTGGGCCAGCTCTTTTCAGGGCGCCAGAATATCTTCCTACTTCCGGCTTCAACGACCTTATGGACATCACCGGCAACATTGTTGAACTGCGCACCGCCGATGGAAACACCATTGGTCAAAAAATCAACCGTAACTATGGCTTTCTCCGAAAGAGAGTAGCCGACCGTCACCATACAAGACCCTTCAGCCTGCTGCATGACCACATTATCAACCACAGGCTGCGCCATCGCACATGATACCGCCGATGCAAAAACAAGACTTGCCAACTTCATGTCCTTCTCCTTTTAGCGAATGATTATTTTGAGATATGCCGGAATCGTACGGAAACGGTATATCTCATTTGAGATATCATACATGACACCAAACGTTTCAATTCCTGTTGATGCCGTAAAATGCGACGATGACTTCACTTCACCCGCCCTGCTTGAATTATCAAACACCCAAGGCACATCCTCCGCAAAGGATTTAACCGATGCAACAACAGCCATAACAGCCACCGTCACCGCAAGCATTGCTAGTTTTTTGTAGAGTAGAGACCCACGCCTCGACGTTGCCGTCGATGCGGCTTCCCCCTCATCAAACCGTACGTGCGGATTTCCCGCAT
>JAGBFY010000455.1 GCA_017936245.1 Kiritimatiellia bacterium | reverse complement strand
GTGTGCTCTTCCGATCTCGCCGGTTAGGGGTAAAGGCGATCAGTATCGCTCCGGTCGAGTCCGTCCACGACTCACCGGTTCTCATAGAATGGCTGAAATCCATGCCGAAGCCGTGCGGGGTTTTTGCCTCGAACGACTATTGCGCAAATCAGGTGCTCAAGATATGTACGTCCGCCGGGCTTAGGGTTCCGGACGACCTTGCCGTATTGGGTGTTGATGACAATCCGATATTCTGCGTCCATACGAAACCTTCCCTGTCAAGTCTGCATCCGGACTTTGAGGCGGAGGGATATGCCGCCGCAAAGGCCATGGCGGCATTGCTTTCGGGCCGCCGCATCAGTCGCCTGTCAATGGTTGGCGGAACCGTTACCTGTACGCACCGCACATCCACGGCTCCATGTTCCCCGGCCGGACGGCTAGTCCGAAAGGCGGAGGAGATCATTGCCGCAAGGGCGTTGACAGGACTTTCGTCTGATATTCTTGCGTCCGAGCTTGGAATATCGCGACGTCTTCTCGATCAGAGGTTCCGCCAGATAACAGGGCGCAGCGTACGTGATTCGATGGAGGCGTTGCGCCTCGACAATGTGAAACGGCTGCTCAAAGGTTCCGTGCTTACGCATCAGGAGATAGCCGCATCCAGCGGATTCAGTTCGGCGGTGTATCTTGAGACCGTTTTTGTGAAGCGTTTCGGCATGACGATGTCTTCGTACCGGGCTTCCGGCAAATGAAATAGTTCCCGCCGATATTCGCATAAAGGAAATGAAGCCTGAAAATCCCCTTCTGGATTTTCAGGTCTCCGCCTCGACAATCCGGTTTCCTCGATTTAGGATTATGGATGCGCACGAGAAGTCAGGGATAGATGGTGTGTGAAAAAACATAAAGCCGATTGTGCTCAAAATCTAAACCTGATGTTTGGTATAATTCAGGCATGAAGCAGACGGGGTTCGTTTGCGAACAGGATTGAGGTAGAGAGGACGATCTGAAATGAATCTGTCGGCAATCGCGTTGCTTATGACCGCGTCTTTCACGGGCGTGGCAGCTTCGTTGAATGTTTCTGCTGCGATGCGACCTGCACCGGGTGAAGCTCTTCGGGCAAGGCTGGCTGAGGGTGTGGATGTGATCGGCATTGTGCACTGGGGACTCAACACCTACACGGATCGCGAATGGGGATACGGGGATGAAGATCCGCAGATGCTTAATCCGTCCGGGTTTGATGCCGATCAGATTGTACTGGCGTGCAAGGCGGGCGGGCTGAAGGGGTTGGTTGTCGTCGCCAAGCACCATGACGGGTTCTGTCTGTGGCCGACAAAGACCACATCCCACAATATCCGGAAATCCCCGTTCCGCGGAGGCAAGGGCAACTATCTGAAAGAGATGGAGCAGGCCTGTCGTCGGGCGGGGCTGAAATTCGGGGTGTACGTCTCGCCCTGGGACCGCAACAGCGCGCATTATGGAACTGAAAAGTACGTGGAGATTTTCCATTCGCAGATAAAGGAGCTGCTTGGCGGTGATTATGGTGAAGTGTTCGAGATGTGGTTTGACGGGGCGAACGGCGGGGACGGCTGGTACGGTGGTGCGAAGGAACGCCGCAAAATAGGCGTCGCGGGAAAATACTATCGTCTGGATGAAGTGTTTCGTTTTGTGCGCGGACTTCAACCGGGGGTGACGATATTTGCCGGGGAGAAGGATGAATCGGACTTCCGCTGGCCCGGAAACGAGCGGGGAATTCTCGATCCCGATTCCAGAGCCACCACCGTGGCGGCAGTGGGTTATGCGGAAGGAAAGTATCTCAATCCGGCCTATAAGCCTCAGATCAACAAGGGCACGAAAAATGGCACGCATTTCAGGATGTGCGAAGCGGACTTTCCTCTCCGGAAGGGCTGGTTCTACCATGAACGTGAAAAGGGTACGACCAAGAAGGCCGCGTATCTGACGCAACGTTTTATCGGGACGGTCGGAAACGGCGGAATCATGAACATTGGAATCGCGCCGGACAAGGCCGGAGTTCTTGATGAAGACGATGTCCGGGAACTAAGGGGGTTCGGCGAAATGTGCAGAAATCTCTTTGCCAATGAGGTGACAGAGGATGGCAAGCCGTTCAATATTGTGGAGATGCGCGAAGATCTCGCGAACGGCGAGCAGATAGACGGTTGGAGGATTCTCGCGGACGGACGTGAGGTCCTCTCCGGCGAGTCGATTGGCTACCGTCGGATCAGGCTTCTGGATAAGGCGATATCCCCGAAGAGAATTGAGCTTCAGATTACGGCGCATGGCGGAGCGCCGCGTCCTGTTTCGATGCGCCGCTATTATGTTGACCAGAACCTTGCCGCCACCATTCTTGCGGCCTCGGGTGACTGCGGCGAAACGGATACGGCGAAATGGATGGGAGGCGGCGCGAAAACGGGTGCGGTCCGGCGGCCCGGACTCGAGGCTTCCGGCGATTTCGGTATAGACAGGGCTCTTCAGAGGCTTGCGACGGTCGCGTCGGTCGATTGGCGCGAAGTCGCGGAAAGAAACCGCGTTACTGGACTTGAAAAGCTCAACGGAGCGGATCTCAGAATCGCCCTCGCCGGAATTGCGGACAAATATGCCGACCCGGCCACGCAGTCGATCGGAAATGTCCCGCTTTCGGAGATGGGTGAAATTGCCGAGGCCGCGTTTCGCGGAAAAATCCATACGGATGGATTCGGATGGGCGTTGCTGAAGAGTTTCGTCATGTCGAACGTGAAGGTCGACGATCCGGTTGTCGCGGCTAAACTTCTTGTCGGGTTCGACCGCGGACTCGCGGGAGTCTCACCGGTCCGCGGTAAGGGTGAACGCATCTCATTCTCGCCGCGATGGATCATTACGCCGTTCCGGTCTGGAAAATACCGCACAACACTTCCTGGCGGCGGCTTTTTCGAATCCGAATGGACGAACAACATGGGGTCGTGCAAGTACAATCTGAGAACGTCGGCAAAGAAAATAGACTGCTGCATCAAGGGCATCAACGGAGTGCCGATCTATTCTGTACACGTAAACGGCAGGGATGTGGATTTCAAAGGCCATTCTTTCCTTGCTGAGACCGACGGGAACGGCGTTGCCGACATTCTCGTTACCTATTCGTGGACCGGGCGCGTGCGTCAAAAGAAGGGAGTGCCCAAATGAGGCGAACATTGAATTTTGCGATTGCCGCGATTGTCGCCGGGCAGGTATTGTGTCTGACGGCGGGTGAGATGTGTTTTTCCTTTGACGATACTGGAGAGACGCAGCCCGTCAAGAGCCGCAACGTGGATTTTGTGAAGGGGCTGTCAGGACGCGCGGCGCACCTTGGAAGGGATTCCGTCCTTGAGTACGCCGCACGGCATTCGGGATTCATGACGGCTACATCTGGAACGTTCATGGCATGGCTCCGCTTTGACAAATCAATTCCCTGCGGCAACAAATGGCGCGACCGGGACAGGGACGACAAAGGTAACATCAAGTGGATTGTCGAGTCGGGGTCCGGAATGAGGACGCTTTTTTCCTCAGGTGGCGTAAATATCGTTTCGGGTTTGTGTCTTCACGGAAATGTCGGTCCGTCCAGTGTGGTGGAATACAATTTCGGCCGGCGCGTGCTTGGAGGCGAATGGCATTTTGTCGCCGTTTCCTACGATGCCGGTACGGGTTCGTCATTGTGGTTCGCCGACGGCATCATGGTGAAATCGAATTCTTTCTCCAATGCCAATGTGCGTTTCGGCAAGACGTTCACGCTGGGATGCGGACGCGGCACTCCCGGTCTTGAAGGGGCTGTTGACGAGGTCCGCTTCCTGCCGGTTGCGCTCGGCGAGAATGCTCTCAGAAAAGAGTATCTCAAGTGGCAGCCCATCCGTTACGAACTGCAGGACTGGTCCGTTTGCGAAGGTGAGACCCGGCCGTTCCGGTTCCGTGCGCGTAACGAAAGTCCAGCGAAGGTGGAGAAGGTCCTGAATTTCTCCAACGGCGCGACGGTCGCGCTTTCGCTCGCTCCGAACGAACTGAAGGAGTTTACGGTCGATGTCAAGGGAGGGAATCCGGGGCTGTTCAGGCTGTGGCTGAACGAAGGCGAGCCGGACGCGCGGCAGTTCGAGTGCATCTGCCTTGAGAGGGAATCGTTGAATGCACGGAACGCAGAGAATAAGAAGACATTGATTGGAGAGTACGACTGCACGAAGACATATCCGGTTGACCGTGTCGCTCTCTGCGACTCCGAAGTTGTGACCAATGGCGCTCTTGCGTATCTGGAGTCCCGCGACTTCCGCACTGCCGTGCCGCTTGCGGCGTACCGTTTTGAGATACGTCATCAAGGCCGTCCGCACATCGTGGAGCTTGACTATCCTGATGACCGGACGCGCACATTCCTTTTCGGCGTGTACCCTGAGAAATGGGGACGGCTCTACACCAAGACGATCGACTGTGCCGGAATCATGACGGGGGTCGACTATCCGCTGTCGATGGGCATGCAGACCAAGCGGCTTATGTTCTGGCCGGACAGTCCATCGGTTTCGGTCGTCGTGCAGAATTTCAAGAAGGTCAGGAGCGGATACGGATCGCCGCCGGTGCGCGGAAACGAGTACGGGGAATATCCTGCGGCCTGTGCCGCCGTGCGCCTCTATGAGATGGACGCTCTTCCTTCCGGGCCTGTGCAGGGAATGTCCCCGGCAATGCGTTCCGTCGCCGAATGGGATGAAGACCCTACGATAGATGCGGATCTGTCGTTCTCCCAATCCTTCAATTTCTACGACTGCAATCTGGAATTCTGGAAGGTCAAGTGGCAGAGAGTCATAGACTATATGCAATGGAATTCGATGGACTCGTGGATAATCAAGACAACCGCCTATTTCGGGGATTCCACGGCGATGGACGCCACGATTCCGGAGGCCGCGCTTCCGTGGGATGCGCACACCTACGGCAACGGACGGTGCCGGGGGTGGGCTGAACTCGGAGCCGATATGCTGAGCCGGGCGGGGATGGGTTTCTGGATACGGATCAACCATCGCGACAAGCCGTGGTTCCGCCGGCTGGGCGGGGATGCGTCCGGGG
>JAGBFY010000454.1 GCA_017936245.1 Kiritimatiellia bacterium | reverse complement strand
GCATTGGGCGGAAACGTTCAGGCGTTGAACGCCTGGGGTGCGATGCTCGTGAACAATGCCGTGATGCAAGGCAGTTCGACCAATGAGATAGATAAGGCGTTCAGCGAAGCCCTTGGATATTTCAAGCAGGCGGCAGGGCGAGGAGACGCCAACGGATTGTACAACCTTGGAATGTGCCATGCCCGTGGACTCGGCACGCCTCGCAACGATGAAAAGGCATTTGACTGCTTCCGCAACGCCGCCGAGAAAGGCCACCCGGAGGCGATCAACAACATCGGATGGTTCTTCCGTGAGGGCAGAATCGTAAAGAAGGATCTTGAACTGGCAATGAAATGGTTCAGGAAGTCGGCTGAATACCGTAATGCCTACGGTGAGTACAACTATGGTCTTGCACTTCATCGCGGCGAGGGAATCCGCAAGAACGACAGGCTTGCCGCCGAATATTTCAAGCGCGCTGCCATGGGCGGATGTGTTGAGGCCGTAAACTCGTATGGTCTTGCGCTTCTGCGAGGCGAGGGAGTGGAGAAGAACGTCATGGAGGCGATGAAGGCGTTCGAAAGCGCTGCTTCCGCCGGATTTCCTCCTGCGATGGAGAATATTGCCGCATGCTATCAGAAGGGTGATGGCGTGAAGGCTGACGAAAAGAAGGCGATGCTGTGGCGCATCCGCTCCAAGGCAGCACGCGGCGACCGCGCCGCACGTGCATGGCTGTTGCAGAACGATAAAGAGAAATGGTGATGAAGAAGGACGAAAGATCGGGCACACAGGCCCTTGTTGAATCTCTGGCGAAAGCAGGCACGGAAGTGCTTTTCGGATATCCGGGTGGAGCTGTTCTTGATATTTTCAACTGTCTGCCGGATGCGCCGTTCCAGTTTGTGCTGGGGCGTCATGAGCAGGGATGCGTGCATATGGCCGATGGATACGCACGTTCCACAGGAAAGGCCGGCGTGTGTCTGGTGACTTCCGGTCCCGGAGCTACAAACACGATTACGGGTCTTGCCACCGCAAATATGGACGGCATTCCGCTTGTGTGCATCACGGGGCAGGTCCCGCTTGCGCAGATCGGCACCGATGCGTTCCAGGAGGCGGACATGAGCGGCATCTGCCGCGCGGTCACGAAGCACAGTTTCCTTGTGCAGCAAGCGGACGAGATTCCCGAGATCGTCGCCGAGGCTTTCTACATCGCTACGCACGGCAAGCCGGGGCCTGTCGTCATCGACATTCCGAAGAATGTCCAGCAGACTATGACTTCCGCGCAGTATCCGGAGCGCGTTTCTCTCCGTGCATACCATCCGGAGTCCATGGCTACCACATCCCAGATGACCAGGTTCGCCAAGCTGGTGAACGAGTCGAAGCGTCCCGTCCTCTATGCTGGCGGCGGCGTGATTGCGTCCGGTGCGGCTAAGGATGTCGCAAACCTTGCGCACAAGGCGCAGATTCCCGTGGCGACGACTCTCATGGGACTCGGCTCTTTCGATGAACGCGATCCGCTCGCGCTTG
>JAGBFY010000453.1 GCA_017936245.1 Kiritimatiellia bacterium | reverse complement strand
GCGCAGGAAACAGCTCGGGGTAATTGACGCAGAACTCGGAATTGTGCCAACCATACCAATGGACGCCGACTTTCAGTCCCGGGAAGCCCTTCACGATCCGTGCTATCTTGTTCGATGCGGCCTTTGCGCTTCGGTCAGTCATGAACGTCATAACGTCCAGATCCTTGAACGACTGCGGAAAATCCCTGCGTCCCATGATCGGCCCTTTCGCCGCCCACTTCTGCTTCATCGCCCATGCACGGTATATCTTCGCCGCCTGCCACCAGTCTCCGACAAACGGACGCATCGTCACGGAGAACCTGGGGCCTTTCGCCGCCTTGCCTAATTCACCGGCGTTCTCTACAGGAGTCTCAATTGCAAAATTGCACTTGGGACCATACATCATGCTGAAGATAGGACGAGCCGCATCATGCACCCCAACATAGAAGCCGACACCATCTTTCATGAATGCGCTCATCGGCGGCGCACAGGTCGGAAACTTGATCCTGCGAACCTCCCCGTTCCCGGCATATGCCTTATGGAGTTGCGCACCAAGCGGCGCCGCCGCCACAAGATGGTCGCCCTTGCCTGATTCTGTGACATCCGGGAGACACGGAAAGCGCGTCTGCGACAACGCCCAAACCTTCGATCTGTTATCCACAGAAATGGACCAGTCGCTCGCGCCTTCCTTTGCGTCAAGCCTCACCATAATCGTCACATCAAGGACATTTCGCTCGCCATCGAGATCCATCCCCTTCCATTTGAGGATAACCCTGTCCGCAACGCGCTCGCAGGTCTTCTCGGCAGCCTTGAGCCTGCTTCTGCTCGACGCCTGCTTCCGTTTGCCGTTGGCATCCTGCGGCCCCAAAAACTCAAGATGCCAGAGGTCAAATCCTTTTTCAGGATGGTTGATGAACCTGACAGCACCGGACATCCTGTTCTCTATCGAACGTACGGGAAAACCTTCCTTTTCGGAACCGAACTCAATTCCCATGAAACTGTTGCCGATTGTGACGGCAAACAGGGCAAATAGATTAAACAGCATATTGCGTTCCTCAAGAAATCAACGGATAACCATGCGAAGTCCTGTCCTGACAGCTACAACCTTGTTGCCGCCTTGAACACTGATAGAATAGCGGGATGTCTCAACGCCATCCTGCAGCACCGCCCAGCCTTTGATGTTCTCGACGCCCGAACAGCCGTTGAACGTCCATCCAAAGTCAATCTTGGTTGAGCCATCTGGAACATTGTAAATATCGATGGATCCGTCCTTTTCAGCGAATTTGCATCCCCTGAACGTTCCGCCGCCGGCCTCGCAGTCGAAGGAGAGCGCAGGGATTACGATATCGCCCTCAAACACAAGCTCAGCACCGCTATTGACGGAAACGCTCTTTACGTTATTGAGCACATCAAAAAGCTTTGCAGGAGCCGATGCGATCGGACATCCATTTGCATGCGGCTTGGTGCGTTCATCACCAGAAAAACTCACGCCGCCATACTGCCAATATCCGGCATTCGTATCTCCAACCGCATCCACGGTGGAGAGTCTATCCCAATGAACACCATCCAAACTGCCATCAACAAAGTACGATGTGACGCTTCTTACATGGTTGTTCGTTTGATAATACGCAACATCATATGCGGTTATCTCTTGGTGATTTTCCGGCAAGCGCATCACAATTGGGATCCATGACTCCGGTTCAGCGCGTATTGGAACCTGTAACCCATTATTGCTGTTTGGCGGACGCATAATAACCTGCCAGCCATAAGTATCTCCTGCGACAGAATTTCTCCTGTCGTCAAACAATCTGTGCAAATCGCGATCTGCAGCTGTAGGTACTGCAATCTTATCCGTCCCATATGCAACCTGCCCATATCCCAGAGCCGCATAATCACCATTCAGAGACAAGTCACAGTTTTGGCGCTTACCTTCAGAGTCAAACAATGCAAATTCATGCATCTGGAAGTAATTGTTTGCAGCTCCTATGGCACCCTCTTTCGAAGTAATTGTCCAACGATGCCAGGTATAGGTTTCCGGACGGCGAACAATCAATTTGCCGTTCTTAACGACGAGTGATCCGCGAAAAGACTGTTCACCGCCCAACACCCACGTACCTGCACCATCCTTTACCACACTTATGGGACGCTCTGCTGAGTCGGTGATGTCGAGAATCTCATTTTCTGCTGTGCTTTCGCCTCGTACCGTGAACTTTACGGAACGCGCCGAAGGCGATTCGCTTCCGGTGACAGAAGACACGCCTCTAAAGCGTATCTTCGATGAAGCGTTGTTCACGAAAGCGCCATCGCCATAAAGCCACACGTTGCGATCGGAGCAGAATTCATCCTTATCCCCCACATACTCAAGCGCACCTTCCGTTGAATCGCCTCCAAGCGTGAATGCGTATGAAGCTCGCATCGATTCCTCTTTCGCCCCGCAATAATCCTTGAAAAGTTCCGTCGCGATTCCAAGTGACGATATGAAGCCCTTCTCAGCAAGCGATGTAAACTGAAGAGTGCCTTCATCAACACCCCAGACGCCGCGCATCTGATAATACGTATCTAAGCCTTTCGAGG
>JAGBFY010000452.1 GCA_017936245.1 Kiritimatiellia bacterium | reverse complement strand
TGTGTGACGCGTGGGACGAGTGGGACATTTGATTTTCAAGAGGAAGATGCCTGAGAGCTCTGCGCAAGGAAGATGCCTTGGTCATCTCATGAGGAATCCTATAGGCAAAGCTCCATCCGGTTACTTTGCTTTCTGCAAAGCCCACTGGGAGGGGCAGCGTCCCCGCTGCCCGATTCGCCGTTGCGCGGGCAACGAGGACGTTGCCCCTCCCGTGTAGCTAAAATCCTGTGCGAAGCTTCTTGTGGATGATGTGGCTAATTCCTGCGCGAAGCTCCCAAAGCAAATTTCAGGAAACCATCGTCCCACTCGTCCCGCACGTCCCACACGTCCCACCTCGCTATCTGCAAAGCGCGAAGCTCAAAGCCTCGCACTGCGTTCTGCAAAGCGCGAAGCTCTACGAAATGGGGTTATGCACTCCGTGTCGTGGAGCGCCATCCAGCATTCGCAGGAATGGGAGCGGAAAATGATGACACATCTAATCGCAAAAATACACCATAATTAATAAAACACCTTGACGCGCGCGCGAGTTTCCAGTGCAACAATTGGCTTTTTCGCGATAACGCGTCGGGTTTTTATGTGTCAGCACTCTTAGGAAGGCACACAGATGTGTCAAAGTGGCACGTCTGTTGTCGTTTCTATTGTTGGCATGGACCTTGCATAGGTAGATTGATTGAAGGAGGAATATATCATGAATGAACAAGTAAATCCAATCGAAGAGGATACGAAGAACCCTCTTCAGAAGTTCGGTGACGACCTTACTGCGCGTGCCCGCACAGGCAAGCTCGATCCCGTCATAGGTCGCGATACTGAGATTCGCGACGTCATAAGGATTTTGTCCCGCAAGACCAAGAACAATCCGGTACTGATCGGTGAACCTGGCGTCGGCAAAACGGCCATCGTTGAAGGGCTCGCCCAGCGCATTGTGCGCGGGGACGTGCCGGAGGGGTTGAAGGATCGAACGGTGTTCTCGCTGGACATGACCGCACTCATGGCTGGAGCCATGTACCGCGGACAGTTCGAGGAGCGTCCGAAAGCCGTCTTGAAAGCCGTCAAGGATGCGGAAGGCAAAATCATCCTGTTCATCGACGAGATCCACACAATCGTCGGCGCAGGAAAGACCGAGGGCAGCTCCGATGCCGGAAACATGCTCAAGCCAATGCTTGCGCGAGGCGAACTGCACTGTGTCGGCGCGACTACGCTTGATGAGTACCGCAAGTACATGGAGAAGGATGCCGCTCTCGAAAGGCGCTTCCAGCCTGTTCAGGTTGATCCGCCTACGGAGGAGGATTCCATCTCCATCCTGCGCGGACTCAAGGAACGTTTCGAGAAGTATCACAACGTCCATATTCAGGATGCGGCTCTCGTAAGTTCTGTGGTGCTTTCCTCCCGGTACATCCAGGATCGATTCCTTCCAGATAAGGCGATTGACCTTCTGGACGAGGCCTGCGCTTCGATCCGTACGGAGATGGACTCGTGTCCTGCGGAGCTGGACGAGATATCGCGCCATGTGAGACGTCTTGAGATTGAGGAGATCGCCCTTAAGAAAGAGAAGGACGAAGCCTCCAAGAAGCGTCTTGCCGAGCTCCAGAAGGAACTGAAGGAGCTGAAGGTCAAGTCCGACACCATGACCGCCCAGTGGGAGAAGGAGAAGTCCGCGCTTGAAGAGGTGCGGAAGATCCGCGCGTCACTGGATAGCGCCAAGGTCAAGTACACGCAGGCACTGTCGCAGGGCGACAACGAGAATGCTGCGCGGCTCAAGTATGGCGTTATTCCGGAGCTCGAAAAGAAGCTCAAGGAGCATGAAGAGGCGATGCATGCAGCCGGCGGCACAGCACTTCTCAAGGAGGAGGTCACGGCGGACGAGATAGCGGAGGTCGTTTCGCGGTGGAGCGGAATACCGGTGCGCAAGCTTCTGGAGGGAGAACGCGAGAAGCTGCTCAAGCTTCCCGAGGTTCTTCATGAGCGCGTGATCGGTCAGGATGAAGCGGTGGATGCCGTTGCCGATGCGGTGCTGCGTTCGCGGGCGGGAGTCAAGAACCGTCAGCGTCCGGTCGGTGCGTTCCTTTTCCTCGGTCCGACCGGTGTCGGCAAGACGGAGCTTGCGAAGGCTCTCGCCTCCGAACTGTTCGACGATGAGGCGGCGTTCGTGCGCATAGACATGAGCGAATACATGGAGAAGTTCGCGGTGAGCAGACTCGTGGGAGCGCCTCCGGGATACGTCGGGTACGACGAGGGCGGACAGCTTACGGAGTCTGTGCGCCGCAAACCGTATTCGGTTGTGCTTTTGGACGAAATCGAAAAGGCTCACCCGGACGTGTTCAACCTGCTGCTTCAGGTTCTCGATGACGGCCGCCTGACAGACAGCCATGGACGTACCGTCAGTTTCAAGAACACTGTGGTCATTATGACGTCCAATGCACCGCGCGATACGCTGAAGGGACTGTTCCGTCCGGAGTTTCTTAATAGACTCGATGAGATACTTGAGTTTAAGGAACTTTCTGCGGATCAGATACGCAAGATAGTATCTCTACAGCTCAAGGATTTCGCGAAGCGTCTTGCCGAGCAGGAGCTTCTGTTCGAGATCGACGAGAAGGGGCTCGACCAGCTCGCCAAGGATGGCTACGATCCTGCCTATGGTGCGCGTCCGGTGAAACGGGCAATACAGCGCGAGGTGGAGACTCCTGTCGCCCGGGCAATCATCGCGGGTAAGTATCCGCCCGGCTCAACCGTGAAGGTTACGGCAAAGGACGGTATCTTGACCCTTGTATAAGAACTGTTGCTGAGGAATATTGCCATAGCAATAGGTGAAGGTGAACAAAAGCGCGTCGTTTCCGACGCGCTTGAGGCTTGGTTTTGTGGTTGTTTCATGGATTTCTCCTTGTGCTTTCCTGATTGTCAATGTTGTGAAGATTTTTATTGACACAAATTGGGCTTATTGGGTATATTATGGGACCAAGGAGAAAATAGCGTTAATGAATGAGTTGACTGATAGAGGCGCAAAGTTGCCGTTTGCGGTTGCACGGTCCAGTCGTGCCACGCTTGTGGAGCAGGTTGTTGACGGCTTGCGCCAATGCATACTTTCGGGCTTCTATAAGGTTGGCGACGTCCTTCCGACGACGCGTGATCTTGCGGCACAGCTCGGTGTGAGCCGTATTGTTACGCGAGCGGCGGTTGCCGAGCTTACAAAGGACGAGCTCATCAATCCAAAACCAGGCGTCGGGTGTATGGTTCTCGGTCGCGGCGGTAAAGTATGGAAGGGAAATGTGCTTTTCATCTCCCGTTCCAATGGCCGCACATACTATGTTAACGTATTCACTTCAATACTCAGAGAAAGGCTGGTGTCGACGGGATGGCGGTTCACGCAGGTTACTGTGACGCCGGGTTCGAAGGGTGATGCGGATGTATCCGAGCTTGAGCTCTGGCTTTCACATCCGGTGACGCTGGCCATCATCATGTTCGACAATCCGGCGGCGGAACGGATCCTTTCCCGTAGCGGCGTACCGTTTGTGACACTTGACAACAAGGCGTTGTGTCGGACAAAAGGCTGCGTTGGTCACGTCAGGTACGACCGCACGGCCGGAGCTGCGGAATTCGCCGCCGAGATCAAGAAGGCAGGTGTTGAAAGTGTGTTGCAGGTGGGAATGGAAAAATTTGATGATGTGGCGAAAGAGTTGCATAAGGTCGATATAAGCTTAAAAAGGTGGGAGATTCCGCCTACCCCTGGCGGTAAACTACCTCAGTCTTTATCGTTTGCAGTACGGGATGCGTTTGCCGAGCGTATTTCAAAGTCCCGGAAATGGCTGCCCGATTTGATATATTTTTCGGATGATCATGCCTGCGTCGGTGCGTTGGCGGCATTGACGGCGGCGGGAGTACGCATTCCTGAAGATGTACGCGTCGTTACATGGTCGAACACCGGGAATGAACCCGTCTATGCAAAAGAACTTACGCGGATAGAAATGGATCCTGAATCGGATGCCGGAAAGTTCGCTGACTCGATTTTGGCTCATCTTGAAGGTTGCGCCGGGGCATTTCCGATTACGCTTGTTCCGGAATTCAGAAAGGGAGAGACCGCATGAGAATCTGTCGTGGTGTAGTAATGGTGAAATGCTTGATTGCATTATCGGTTAACACGCTGGTAGTCTCGACGAGGGTTGCGGCGTCGGAGGTCGATCCTTCGGATTATGGGTTTTGTACAAATGCAACGCCTGACGTCAATGCGATCGCGCTTCAGAAAGCCTTTGACGGCGGTGGAAAAACAGTCAGGATTACAATTCCCGGCGAGTACTGTCTTGACCGCACAGTGTTTTTGGACGACGATACCGTATTCGAGTGTGCAAGAGGCGTCGTTTTGAAGAAAAGCGGCAGATATCCGCAAATGCTTCTGAACAGAGGCGCGATGACGTGGAGTACCAACAGAAATATCGTTATTCGAGGTCTTCGGATCAAGGCGAACGGGATGGATGTTACTCAAAAACCGACCTCACCAATCCCGGGGCTTCGGGGACAGATAGGATTTGTACGGATAAAGAACCTGCAGATAGCCGATTTCACCTGCACCGATTTCGGCTTGAATAAAAACGGAGTATGGAGACCTTTTATAAAAGGAAAAGAAGTTGGAGGAAGTCAATACTGCATACAGATTGCCGGGTTTGACGGAGTGCTGATTGAACGTTTCAATATACAGGGCGGGAAGGATGGAATTCATCTGAATTACGGGCGAAATTTCGTCATACGTGACGGTAAACTGTGCACTTACGATGATGGAATAGCGCTTAATGCCGGAGATTGGCCGAGTTGCACTCCAATGATGGGCTCGTTGGAAGATGGTGTTATTGAGAATGTCGAAGACATGCCGGGCGGTTCATGCAATTTCGCGCGGGTGATAAGTGGAGCGTGGAGTGACTGGAGAAAGGGAATTAAGCTTCAGCGTGGCGATATGGTGCGTGTGGGACAGAATGTCTATTGCGTGCATCCGATGTCGTTTGAGGTAAATCCGGACGGTACGGTAGGAGAACATGAATCAAATTATGCTCCGTCGCACAGCGAGGGAGTTTGGAAAAGCCCTGACGGCATAAATTTCCTTTTCATGCATTCGGACGGTAATCTTCGTGCAGATATCCGCCGGGTCGTTTTCCGGAACATCAAGCTGAATGCGCGCCGCGGATTCAATCCCGGCTGGGAGATTAATAAATGGGCTCGGATGGTTCATCCCGACCTTCCGCAGGATGAGTGGCCGGTGATTGACATCAGACTTGAGAATGTCGAAGCTGTTACCGAATGGCCGGTGGTGGATGGTTTTGCCCATGCAAAAGTTTATATGAAAAATGTACGTTCTAAAGGACCTCTCTATCAGGAACGTTTCCGTGATGATAAGAACAGCGTAATCCGCAAAGGCATGTACTATAAGACCAATGTGGAACTTACGGTGGAAGACTGTGAATTTTCCGATAAGGTGCGCAGCGGGTTGGATTTCCGTTTTACCGACGCCATGGGGAGTGTTCGCATTGATATGAGGAACAACCGGATCATGCGTCCACTGCGTATGGAAGTCGCCACGGCTGATTTTCGGATGACCGGTGATGGACAAAGTGCCTTGACGGGAACACTGTCGCTTATTCCGAAGCCACAGATTATGAAGCTGACAGGCGGTATAACAACTAATAATACGGTTTCCTATCAGAATGATGCGTCAATTCCCAAGGAAGGGTATCGTTTGGATGTGAGTACAAACGGAATAGTAATCACCAGTTCGACGGTTGTCGGGAGGTTTTATGCGGAACGTACTCTCGCGCAGTTCCCTTCCAGACAGCGCCCGTGTTGCCTGGTGGAGGATGCTCCAAAATACGGGTGGAGAGGTTTTCTCCTTGATGAGGGCCGTCATTTCTTTGGCAAAGGTGAAGTAAAGCGGCTGATAGATCTGATGTCAGACTACAAGATGAATGTGTTTCATTGGCATTTGACCGAAGATCAGGGCTGGCGTTTGGCTATTGACCGATATCCCCGTTTGGCGGAGATATCCTCCGCACGGCGCAGTTCGCCGCCGCCGGGAGAGGAGACGGGTTGCGACAACGAGCGTTACGGACCGTTCTTTTACACGAAGGAGGAAGTCAGGGAGATTGTCGCATATGCACGAGACAGGCATGTCACCGTAGTTCCGGAGATAGATTTCCCCGGGCATTCCCAAGCCGTGCTGGCGGCCTATCCCAATCTGTCGTGCCGAGGAGTTCCGGTTGAAACCGGAACGCAATGGGGAATATCAGACGAGATTCTCTGTGCCGGGAATGACGACACCATTGATTTCCTGAAAAATGTGATCGATGAGGTTTGCGAGATGTTCGACTCGCCGGTAATACATATCGGCGGCGACGAATGTCCGTATGTGCGTTGGAAATCCTGTCACAAATGTCAAACGCGCATAAAGACCTTGGGTTTGAATGGGGAAGCGGCGTTGCAGGGATGGCTGTTTCGCGAAATTGCAGCGCATCTGAAGAGGAAAGGCAGGCGTGCCTGCGGATGGGATTCCAAATTCAGCCAAGACAAGTCCGGCGAGCGTAGAACGCCAGAGGAAATGTATCCGCGCGATGCGATTGTCCAGAGTTGGCGTGATGTCGAATCCGGGCGGGATCTCGTTATGGACGGATATGAGATTGTGGCCAGTCCTTCGAGACAGACATACTACACGCTACCCATAGGATTGGGCGCCTTGGATCCTTTCCCCTATCGGCAGTGGACACGTACTGAGAAACCGTTGGGTCTTGAAACGTGCTACCGATTTTCGCCGCTTCAAAGCATTCCCAATGGGTATGAACGCTTTGTGCTTGGCGGTGAAGTGTGCGCGTGGACAGAGTCCACCCATAACCGGGCGGAACTGGAGTGGAAGATTTTCCCGCGGATGTTTGCGCATGCAGAAGCGCTTTGGGCAGATCCGATGCCGCGCCGGTTTGATGAATTTGCCGTTCGTGCGGAATTGCACCGCAAGCGTATTCTTGCACGAGGTGTAAACTGTTCCCCTCTCGGAATTGCAAAAAAGAAAGGAATGACCAATGAATAAAATCCGGAAGTTTTTGTGCTATGGAGTTGCATCATTGAGCATGTCAGCTGCTTCGGCGGCAGAGCCGATCAGGGTAAGTTCCGTCGCCGAACTTACAAATGCGGTATTTACCGCAAAAGCCGGAGATACGATAATATTGCTCAAATCTGGAAGTCCATATGTTTTTAACGATGAGTTTATGCTTGTTGACGCTGTCGCGAATAAGGATGGATCGACTACGCCAGTGACCAACTTTCTTGCAGTCGCTGTGAACAATCTTACGATAAGCGGAGAAGACGAAACGTCGCTGACCAGTTGGACGGATCATGCCGAGCCGGTAATAATTGATGGTAATGGTAAAGGCCGTATTCTCTTTGTCGAAAATAACATCACAGGTACGCAAATAAAGAACCTGACATTTACAGGCGGAAATCCCGGCCAGACGTCGCAATCCATCGGAGGGGCGGCGTATGTGAAAAAACAAAATATGGCACATCTTGTAATGTCCAATTGCGTATTTCGTCAGAATTTTGCATATGAGTATGCCGCGGCGGGATATGCAACCTTGTATGATTGCGTCGTGACCAATTGCATCTGTTTTTCGAAAAATGCATTCCGCGGTACGGCTTACAGAACGGATTTTATAGATAACCGACCGGCGGCATGTGAAAAATCTTATCTTTATGATTGTCGTTTTGTCGGTAATCACAGAGATGGCGGCGGTGCCTGCGGTTCGTCAGTGTATGTCATTTCCAATTGTTATGCGGAAGCGAATACCGGCGGTTATTGCTTTGATTTGTCGGGAGTAAATGTAAAGGTTCAGGATTGCGTGTTTACCAATAATGCAGTGGATAATGCGGTGCTGCTGAATCCGCAGTTCGTGAAAGGCTGTACGCTGACGGACAATAGATGTGCAACTGTACGCTCCGGTTGTGGAATATCGTATAACAAAACCTGTGAGGCTTTGATTGATGATTGTCGTTTTGTCAGAAATATATCTACAGGATCAAGTTCATGCGGCGGCGCCATTTTAATGCAAAGAACTGTACAGAATGCCATTAGCGTTACGGTTAGCAATTGCTTTTTTTCGGGGAATGGCGCCATTGAGAATGGCGGGGCAATTTGTAATGATATAAACAATCTGCCGTCCTCGGAAACCGCGTGGGATTATTTCAAGGTTTATGATTCCACCTTTGAGGGCAATACGGCAAAGAATGCCGCCGGGGTCAGCGGAGTGCATGCGATCAGATGTACATTCAAAGGCAATTTCCGGACTGATATCGAAAAATCGCTCAATTATTCGGGATGTGATGCGTCTTCTTCATATCTTGAACGATGTGACATCTCCAGTGGCGAGCTTGCCAACTGTGTAGTCGTCGGATCCGTTCTGCATGATATCACCAATACCGTGAATTGTGTTTTTCGTGAATATACGCGAGTGACAAATTCTATAATCAGGAATTGCTGGCTCAATGAATATGAACGGTCCATGTATCTTGCCCGGAAAACGCTTGATGCCGAGTTTGTCAATTGCTCATTCGTGACAAATTCAATGTTTACCTATAGTGTATTTGCCGATATTACAATCACCAATGCGGTGAAATTCATCAATTGCCTTTTTAGCGGCAATCGTAACAAGACGCTTGAGTCTGATATAACCGCCTTGGAACGCGGTGGATGGGAGTTGTGGCGCAAGTTTGAATTTCAGGATACATATTACGGTACATTTTTCAGCTCGAACTATCTTACCGATGAAATGTTTGCGACAAAGACCAGTATCGCTGGGGCATTGTCGCAATGCCCGAATCCCAAATTTGCGGGGCAGTATCCATCGGTAATGCGGCGTTATCCTAATGAACCGTATTGGGCATTGTCGTACCGCTCTCCGTTGATTGGCAAGGGGCATGTCTGGGAAGGAGCGGAAAACGCAGTGGATATTGACAATCGTAAGCGCATCCGGTGCGGAAAGATTGATGTCGGCTGTTATCAATGCTGGATGGATCCGCCGGGAACCGTGATCAGCGTCCGGTAAATTTGGGAGTCAAAGGATTTTAGATATGTTTAGAAGTCTTTGGTTGCTGTTCTGCGCTTTTGCTTTTGAGGCGTACAGTGCGGGCAAGGTCGTTTATGAAACCGGATTCGATTCTCCCGGAGACGTCAAAGGTTGGGAATGGTCCTGTAATGATATGTGGAAGATTGAAAAGGGGGTGGGGGTTGACGGATCCGCGGCATTGGTGTGGACCAATGCCGATCCTTTGAAGTTCGATGCCTGCTCGTTTGAAATTCCAGGCATCAAGGCCGGTCAGTCGTACAGTGCGACATTCAAAGTGAAGGTTGTCAGCCATTCGGGATCTTTGATTGAGGGTACCATATGCTGGAAAGATGGTGAAAAATGGCTTGGAGGAGCAGGCGGATGTGTGAACCGGTGGGATTCAGGAAAGCTTGAATCTGACGCCGACGGTTGGTATAGCATGACCGTATGTACTACGAAGCCGTTCTCTGTTGCCGCAAACAAGGCGCTTATGCAACTGTATGTGAAACGTGGCGGCACGGGGTGCGTTGTGTTTGATGATGTCCGCATACGGTTGGAGGGGGAAAAGGATATTTCTTCTGTTGGCGGATTTCTTACTTCATGCTACAGGAATACTGCAATCGACGGCGATGTGCGCTTTGTCGCCTGCACAGTGATACCTCGTGAGTATTGGGCTCCTGGAAAGACTTTGGCCGAATTGACCTTCATGTCGTCTGACAGGTCCGTCAGGACGGTGCGCATGGAAGTTCCCGACCGTAGTCATGTTGAAGCTACATTGCCGGTCTCGGTTTTCCCCATGGGGCGCACCAAGGTAACGGTTACTGTAAAAGGTTATGATGGTCGAGTGTTCGGAACGCGTTCGCTAATGTTTGAACGGGTGCGGAAACTGCCGAAGCGATATGTATGGATAGATGGTTTCGGACGGACAATAGTCGACGGGAAACCATTTTTTCCGATCGGTATGTTCTGGAGTATCGGAACGTTGGAAAAAGTTCCGGATTCTCTTGAGAGGTACGCCACGGGTCCGTTCAATTGTCTTCAAAATTACGATCATACGCTCTCGGCGGCCGAGCTAGATCGGTTTTGGGCGAAAGGACTGCGTGTTATCGTTGGGGTCAAGGATGTGTTCGCCCCCGTGTGGCCGAATGTCGTTTATGGAGGGAAATCGGCATCTAATTATCGGTATGCAAGACCTAAAAAAGGAACAGTACTGAAAACATGGGAAGATGAAGACCGTTATCTGACAAATCTGGCGAACTCATTGAAAGAGCATCCCGCATTGCTTGGATGGTTTGTCTGTGATGAATTCAGGGGTGAATTCCATGATCGTTTGAAACAGCATTACGAATTGCTAAAGCAAGTCGATCCAGGGCACATATCATGCGCCAGCATTCTTGCAGATGCGGAATCAGCGAGCAATTTCATCGATTGCATGGATGTATTCTGGATAGACAGTTATTCGATTGCGCCGTATGGCAGTGTAAAGGTCAGCAAGCCGGATGAAGGCGAAGCGTGGGTTGCGGCAGACCGAGTTGAAGTTGCCGACAAGGCCAGTTACGGATTGTTGCAGACATGGGGTGTCGGACAGGCTTTTGCTCATAAATGGGATCATCCTCACGTGTATTATCCAAATCGCGCATTGCTCAGGTTCCCTACATTCAAGGAACTGAAAAGCCAGTGTTGGCAAAAAATCGCGGTAGGTGCCAACGGTCTTATCTTCTATTCCTATAGTCAGCTTCTGAACAGTCCGGATTCAGAAGAGGAAAAAGAGCAGAATTTCCGTACGGTGTGCAAAGTGGCAGAGGAGTTTCGTGATTTGACCGGTGTGTTGACCCTTGAACCTGGACCTTCCGTGATAGAAAAACCTAAGCGTGTTCGGGTGCGTACTTGGAAGGATAAGGATGCTGTATATGCGCTTGTGTGCAACACTCATCCAGAAGAACGTAAAGGTGTTTTGCAAATTGAAGGTGCCTGGTCTGATTGTAGTTCGATCATGGGTGAAGGGGTAAAACTTAGCGGTAAGTTCCTTAAACTTGACATGGCTCCGTTGGGGGTCGCGATGGTGCGGCTTGTGCCGCTGAAATAATCCGGAGTGGCAAAAAGTAAGGATACGATGTGAAGTCTGCAGATTATATAAAGTTTGCCGCCGCAGCGGTTTGCGCATTCTTCGGGACGGCAAATTGTGTATTCGGCAGCGAACGCCTTTCGCTGAACCCGATTTTTTCTGACAATGGAGTTCTGCAACGGGGAGTGCCTGTGCTCATCGGCGGACGAGGGAATCCCGGCGCTTCCGTAACTGCGGCATTTGCAGAACGGCAAGCATCCACCGTGGTGGGTGCAGACGGCCTATGGCGGGTGAAACTTCCTTCAATGCATGCGTCGAGGGACGGGCGTACGCTTGTTGTCAAGTGCGGGGATGACCGATGCACTGTAACCAACCTGCTTGTAGGCGAAGTCTTCCTGTGCTCGGGGCAGAGTAATATGCAGCAGCCATTGTGGAGCGGCGGTTGGGGTGGCGGTTTCTGCGACAGGAAAGGCGTGCTGGAAGCCCAGATCGCCAGATGGCCTCTGTTCAGATATGCGAGCGCACCTCGGAGGAAGCAGGCGGACCCCATGGGGATGGCTTTGAAATGGGAACAGGTAGACAACCCCAGGACTGCTGTCTCTGCATCGGCAATCGCCTATTATTTTGCCACGACACTTTTGCGTGCAGAACCGGACATCCCGGTGGGGATAATCAACTCGTCCTGGGGCGGCACAAGGATAGAGTCGTGGATTCCCCAGGGCAGCGGCGAACTTTTCAATTCGATGATAGCGCCTTTGGCTTCGTGTCGTTTTCGCGCGGTTCTCTGGTATCATGGAGAGGCTAATGTCCGAGATGGGGCCATGTATACGGAAAAGCTCCATGCGCTTGCGAAGAGTTGGCGTAATCTGTTCGACATTCCGGATCTTCCGTTTATCGTCTCCGAGATCGCTCCGTTCGTCCACGGGAAAGGTGTGTCGACGGCGGCGTTTTGGCGGGCGCAGCAGCGTTTTGCGGAGGAAGATAAACATGCTGTGTGCGTGCCGATCAACGACTGCGGCGATCTCGGTACGGTTCATCCGGACAGAAAGGAGCTTCCGGCAGTCCGATATGCGGCGGTGGCTTTGAACCGGTTCTACGGCAGGAAGGATGTTTCTTGCGATATTCCAAAAGCCATTTCCGCGGATGCGGATGCCGGGGGTGTTCTGGTCACATTCGAAAACGTGAAAGTTCTCGGCGTGAACAGCTATCCGAAATATGCGAAGCATGATGTTCCCGGTTTTGAGCTGTGCGGTTCCGACGGCGTCTGGCATGCGGCGAAGGCTGAGATAGACGGGAACAGGGTGAGGGTGTTCTCGTCATCTGTTCCTTCGCCTGAAAAGGTTCGTTATCTTGGCGGAGAGGCGATGATTGGAGAGTTGTATTCCGCTGATTCGAATTTTGTTCCGTCCGCATTTGAATTTGAGGTCAACAGGGATTCGTTGGATAAAGAGATGCAGAAGAAGTGTCAGGAAGTGTGTGACTGGGCTGTCCGTGAGGGACTGCAGGGTGCGTTGCAGTTCTGTGCGTACCGTGACGGCAAATGCATAGTCGACGTCTGGGCGGGGAATATGACCACCAACGCGGGCGCACAATCCGTCGACGGCGCTACACTCTTTCCGATATTCTCCACTGAAAAACCGATGCTGGCGACTGCGGCCCACCGTGCCGTGGAGAAGAAGCGGATGGACTACGCAAAACCTCTTTCAACATGGTGGCCGGAATTCAAGGGTGAGGGACGGGAGAAGGTGACTCTCGGTCTTGCACTCGGATATCGTGCCGGTATGAGCCCGGCGTTTCCTGAAGGAATCACCGGAATAGAGGGGCAATGCAACTGGAAACGGATCTGCGATCTCGCGGCACGGCAAAAACCAATCGATGAGCCTGGTACCGTCCAGAAATACCTGTCCATGAGTTACGGATGGATAATCGGAAGACCGCTCGAACTTGCAATGCGCAAACCGCTCAATGAGGTTCTTCTTGAAGAAGTGCTCCGTCCTTGCGCAATAGAGGATGAGTTCTATTTTGCGGCGGATGACGATGCGGTTAGACGTACGGCGACGGTGTATAAATCCGCAACTTTCGAGACAATGAACGACAATCGCCGCAGGAGGATGTGTCTGCCGTCGGCTTATGCCGTTGCAAACGCTCGTTCCATCGCGAGATTCTACAACCGGCTCTGCGGTTTCGACGGACGAAAGCCGCTTGTTTCCGCAAAGACGCTCGACATGGCTCTCAAGCCGTGCCGTCATGAAGGAGACCCGTTGCCTCCTCATGAAAAACTTGATAAAGACTGGTATATGATTTTCGGCATGGGGTATGGATTGTGGGGTGATTCATCCGACATCTCCCGCATTTTCGGGCATGGGGGCGTAGGCGGTTCGGAAGGTCTGTGCGACCGGAAGAAACGTTTGACGGTCGGCTTCACATGCAACTTTGGGAAAGATGTTCGCAAGGTTCGCAGCAAACTTTACGGCATTGTGGGCATGAAGTGGAGGTATTGGGACGATGCGGAGGCTGATATCCAGAATCTTCAGATGGGGACATTGAAATAATTGATATAATACAGTCCCATAAACATTGAGGAAGTTAATAAAAACATGAGATGTTCCTTTTTTAAATTCATCGCTGCCGTTATTTCATCGTTCTGCCTGGGTTCCACGCTGAACGGAGCTGAGGCGGTGGACCGTACCGCGTGGTTTCGAGAAGCGAGGTTCGGCATGTTCATCCACTGGGGACTCTATTCGATTCCCGCGCGGGGCGAATGGATATATGTCCGTCATCCGTGGAAGAAGGGCGAGTTCGAATCATTGGCGAAAACATGGAATCCGACAAACTACAATCCGCGTTTGTGGGCGAAGCTTGCAAGGAATGCCGGGATGAAGTATGCGGTTTTAACGACCCGGCATCATGACGGGTTCTGCATGTTCGACAGCCGCTTTACCGACTACAAGATTACGAAAACGCCGTATGGACGGGATGTGACGCGTGAATACGCGGATGCGTTTCGCGCGGAAGGGTTGAAGGTAGGGTTCTACCATTCCCTCCCGGACTGGACGCATCCGGGGTATTCCGATCCGGAATCTCCGGATGGAATACAGGGACGCCCGCTCCATAAGCCTACACAACAGGAATATGCCGAATTCAAGGAGCTTTTGTACAACCATGTCTGTCAGTTGATGACGGACTACGGCAAGATCGACATCCTGTTTCTTGACTATACGAGCAAGTACAAGGCGGGAGTGGACTATTTCGACCGGGAACGGATACTCGATATGGTCTATAAATGTCAGCCGGATATATTAGTGAACGACAGGCTTTCGTTCTACAAGGACAACTGCCGGGATTTTGACTACTATACGCCTGAAGTGTGCATCCCTGCGCGGCCAGTAAGCGTGAAGGGGCGTGAGGTCGTGTGGGAGACTTGCGCAACGATGAAC
>JAGBFY010000451.1 GCA_017936245.1 Kiritimatiellia bacterium | reverse complement strand
GTGGGTACTTGGCTCTGTGGGTCTTGTCAAGACCCTGACGATCGTCACCCTTTCAAGCACGATAACCTTCCTGACCGGCCTTTCGATCTCCGCTCTTGCCACAAACATGCAGGTGAAGGGAGGCGGCGCGTATTTCATGGTGTCTAGATCATTCGGCGTGGAGATCGGGGCGGCTATCGGTATCCCGCTCTTTCTTTCGCAGGCGGTAGGGGTGGCATTCTATGTGGTGGGCTTCACCGAATCCTTCCTGTTGGCGTTCCCGCAGATTGGTGGTCTTGACCCAAGGCTGATTGGATTGGGCGTTCTCCTTTTCCTGTCGGCGGTCGCAGCGTTTTCAGCCGACATCGCGCTAAAGAGCCAATATGTCATCATGGCTTTTATAGTCCTTTCGCTCATTTCGTTCTTCGCCGGTGGCGCTCCGGCGGATGCTTCGGTCTCATCTGTTGGTACGGGTGACAGTTCTTCTGATTTCTGGCATGTACTTGCGGTGTTCTTCCCGGCTGTGACGGGTATCCTTTCCGGAGTTGGGATGTCTGGCGACCTGAAGAACCCCTCCCGATCGCTTCCTCTTGGGACAATAGCGGCGGTTCTTGTCGGCTGGGGCGTGTACATGGCTGTTCCTGTCGGGTTGCACTGCTTTGTATCCGACCGTTCGGCACTTATGAACGACCCGATGATAATGCAGCGGTGTGCGCGCATTCCGTGGCTGATTGTTGCGGGTGTGTGGGCCGCCTCCCTTTCAAGCGCATTGGGTTCATTGCTTGCCGCACCACGCACCCTTCAGGCACTCGCCCAGGATCGCGCCGTTCCGTCCATCATTGGGCGCGGCTATGGAGCCACGAACGATCCGCGGCTGGCATCGCTCCTCGGAATGTCGCTTGCCGCCGTCGGAATATGGTTCGGAAACATAAACGTGATAGCGCCGGTGCTTACGATATTCAATCTCACCGCCTATGCTCTTCTCAACCTTTCATCGGGCTTCGAGGCACTGCTCGCAAACCCGTCATGGCGACCGACGTTCCGAGTTTCGCCTGTACTGTCGTTTCTAGGTTTTGCGGGCTGCACCGGAATGATGATGATGATAAGCCCTGGCGCTACTTTCATTGCCGCCGTGTGCATTGGCGGTATCTGGTGGGTTATGTCGCGTCGGGTCATGAAATCACGCTGGGGCGATATGCGCACCGGACTTCTTATGTATGCCGTGCACCTTGCCCTTCGTGTCCTGAACCGGCGTCATGCAGAGGCACACGCATGGCGTCCGAACCTGCTTGTCCTTTCCGGCGCACCTGAACGACGCCCCCGAATCGTCGATCTCGCCCGTGCGCTGACGGGTTCGATGGGGTACTCGACGTTTGCCGTTGTGGTGCCGTCCGTATCCTGTACTCCAGCGCGAAGCGCGGAGATATCCTCGGCGCTGCGCAGCTGGCTCGACAGGCGGCGCATCGATGCCCAGATAAGGATACATCCGTCTGCCGGGACAAAAGAGGGGATGTGCGAGCTTATAAAGACTTATGGATACGGGCCGCTCGAACCGAACACCGTTCTGCTTGGCGATCTTGGGGAAGTCGATCTTGCCGAAGTGATGATTCTGCTTATGGAACGCCGCCGGAATGTAATCGTCGTCCCGCAGGTTGAAGGTGCACTCCTTGCCGGAGGTATGGAAAGTGGTTTCATTGACATTTGGTGGCGAGGCAAAGGCTTGAACGCATCGTTCATGCTTGCGCTTGCGTGGCTTGTCGTGAGGTCAAACAGGTTCACCGGCAGTGTTCCGAAACTGCGCATGTGCCACATCGTCGAACCAGACGAAAAACTCGATGATGTCCGCAACCGGATAGCGGTGCTTGTGGACAGGGCTCGCATTTCAGCCGAGATTGCGGTGATTCCGCAGAGCGAGAAGGGTGCGGTCGCAAAGATGGCAGAGGTGTCGTCCGGTTCTTCACTTGTGCTGATGGGACTTCGTCATCCGTGCGAGGGAGAGTCGGCGGAGGTCTATTCCGGCTATCTGACCGCACTTCGCGCGGTGAAGGATGCCATTCCGCAGACGGTGTTCGCCTGCGCCTCTGAAGATGTGGATTTTGACGGCATCTTTAGGTGATGGAATCAACGGCTGAAAAACAACAAGGAGAAAATGATGGGCAAACTGCATCGGACAGGAAAGATAAGTGAGAGCGACAAGTATTGCGCACTGCATCCGCTCTTTGGGAAGGCATTCGAGTTCCTGAAGCGTCCGGATATTACAGAACTGCCGTCCGGACGCTATGAGATAGACGGTGAGAAGTGCTGGGCGAGCGTACAGGAGGTGGAACTCAAGCCTCTTTCGGAGCGCAAGCTTGAGACACACCGCAAGTATATCGACATACAGGCACCGCTGACCGGTGCAGAATGCATCGGAATCGCCGAAATGTCTGCCGAGGCTCAGGCGTTGCCTTTTGATGTCGAGAAGGACTTTGTGCTTTATGATGGCGAAGCAGAGCCGATTGTCCTTGAGCCGGGGGATTTCGCGATCTTTTTCCCTCCGCTTGGTGCGCACGCGCCCTGTTGCGTTGCACCGAACGGTCCCGATAAAATCAAGAAGGTTGTGGTCAAGATCCTGGCATAATATAGCGCCGTTTTATCTAACCACGGAATACACGGAATTCAGAGGATATGGGGTAATTGATTTTGTGTGTTTGGTGTATTCCGTTAAAAAGCAAAAGGAGTAATGACATGAAAAATGGAATCAGGTTGTTGATGTCGGCATCTGTTGCGCTGTTTGCGGTCGCTGGATTGTTTATTGCCGCCGGATGCGGGTCAAAAACGGGAAACAGTGTCACAATCGCCTCTGCTTCGGGCAGTGTGACCGTTTCGCTGGATGGTGGGCGCATCCTTTCATGGAAAGATGCGAACGGGAGTGAATTATTCTTCATGCCTGCGAAACAGTGGTCGCCCGATGGCGATTGGTCTCATGGCGGCACCTCGATCTGCTGGCCGTGGTTTGGACGCAAGGGAACGGAACAGAGCCTGATTCACGGCTTTGCCCGCAACCGCAGGTTCACGCTCCGTGCCCGCAAGACTATTCCCGGTGGTGAGTCTGTTACACTTGGACTGAAGGTCTTGAAGTCGGATAGTGCATATTTCCCGTATGACGCCGATCTTGAGCTTAAGGTTTCACTGACCGACCGTCTTGCCCTGAAACTCAAGACCACAAACTCTGGCAAGGAACCGTTTGAAATCGCGGAGGGATTTCAGACCTATTTCCCGGTTGCGGACTATGGTAAGATCGTCTTCTGCGGGGTTGAGGCGAAGGAGTTCGCTTTGGTGGACGGAATGGACAAGGCGTTCAAGCGGTTGAACGGGGATTTCGGGTTCAAGGACGGTGCCTCCGGGCGTGAATTCAAACTCAATGCTTCGGGGAACACCGGGCTTGTCGTATGGACTCCAGGAACCGTTGAGCCCGCCAATCGCAACCTTGCGAAGGACGACTGCCCGAAGTTCATCGTCATCGGACCTTCAAGCAGACCTGCGGAAGGTGCGGTTACCGTCAATCCTGGCGAATCCCACGAACTTTCGTACACGCTTGATTTACGCCAGAAGTGAACATTGCAATCGATAGGTAAATGTTCATTGTCATGCGAAACCATTGGTTTTTTTAAAGGATTTTTTGATATAATTTCCCGCGAATGAACGCAGTGGGTAGATTGGCGTCGGCCATCGGGTATCCGCAGGAAGTGCCTGCGGATTCTGTTGATTTTACATTCAAGGTTGATGGCGGCGAAATTCGCGCACTCGACCTTGAAAAGCGTCTTGTTCTGCTGCGTGAGATTTCGAGAGAGGAAGATGAGCTTCCGCGGCTTGCGTCATATTCCGTAGGGCGGGCTCTTCGCGAGGATGCGATCCTGTATTGGGATGAGCGCATCGGAGCGGCTGTGCTGTCGCAGGAGATTCCGGTATCGGCAACAGCGCATGAACTAAAGGTATTCTTCGAAACTTTCGCCGACTCATGCGACTGGTGGTTGGCGCGTACGGCGGCGGAGCCGGTCGATTCAGCTTCTTTTCCTGAGATGGTGATCCGTCCCTGATCTGCACGAAAGGACAACATGGCGAGCCTATCCATGAGAAAACAGATTTTATGTGCGGCAGCAGCGCTGGTGGTCGTGATGTTTGCGTCTTGCGCGTCCGCTGCGGATAAGTCTGCCGTCAAGCGTCTTCCGTGGAAGAATCCCGAATATACGCTTGTTGCCCGTCAGATGCCGATTCGCTCCGCGCTTGAGAGCTTCAGCGTTGCGCAGGGGATCCCGATTCTCCTTTCTGATCGAGTGACGGGCGTGCTGTCCGGAGATTTCAAGCGCGTTCCGCCGGCCGATTTCCTTGACCGCATATCGGCTGTTCACAATCTCACATGGTACTATGACGGCACCGCCCTCTACATCTACACCGTTGGCGAGATGGGATCAACTCTCATAGACCTTCGCTACATGAAGGCGGATGAGGTGCTGAAGATGATGGTCGAACTTGGCGTGGAGGATTCGCGTTTCCCGCTCAAGACCGCGTCCAATGGCGAACTCATTATGGTGTCCGGTCCGCCGCGATATGTGATGCTTGTATCGGAGATGATCGCCCGTGCGGATAAGCTTCGCGAACAGCGCACGTTCACCGCTGTCGAGACGCGTATCTTCCCTCTCAAGCACACGTGGGCGGATGATGTGAGTTTTAGCGTGACGAGTCCCGAATCCACCACCACTATCCGCGGTATAGCACGTCTTCTGGAAGAGATAATGAACGGAGGCTCCAGTCCGGCTCCTGTACGGGAGGGTGATTCGACGAACGAGACTGACCGTCTTTTGGCGAACGCAGATTCGGCGTTCCGTCCTGTGATCCGTCCAGAAAACCGCTTGAACGCAGTGATAGTGCGCGATACTGTGACGCGTCTTCCGATGTACGAAAAGCTCATCGCTGATCTCGACAGACCCCAGAAGCTTGTGGAGATTGGCGTCACAGTCCTTGAGATGTCGCAGGAAGATGCGCTCGACTGGCAGCTCTCGCTCAAGGTCTCCGGCGTGAAGGATGAGTTCGAAGGCGCTGCAGGACAGAATGCCGCCAACCTTTTCAATCCTGCAGCTCTTGGCGGCAAGGGGCTTGCCGGTGCGCTTACGTATCTTGGTGATGACGTGACGGTGTCTGCTTCGCTGTCTGCGCTGAGAGAGAAGGGCAAGGCCCGTTCGATATCTCGTACTTCAATCCTCACGCTCAACAACATGTCCGCCGAGATGACGGATACGCAGAGTTACCACGCCCGTGTTGTAGGAACGGAGGTCGCAACCCTGGAGGAGGTTTCCGCCGGGACGAAGCTTCAGGTCAAGCCTCGCATCGTTCATGCCGTATCGACCAACGAACCTGATCGCGTGGGGCTTTCGATGGAGCTTCAGGATGGTGGGTTTGAGGCGATTTCTGTCGATGCGATGCCGATGACGCGTTCATCTTCTCTTGAGACGCAGGCTGCTGTGCTTGAAGGTCACTCCATCATGCTTGCCGGATATCTCCGGGACATCAAGGAGTCCGGCGGCTGGGGCATTCCGTATCTGCGCGACATGCCGTGGATCGGTTGGCTCTTCGGTGGTTCGAGCACGCGCAACGAAACCGTCCAACGCATGTTCATCCTCACGCCGTATGTGATCGATGTCACGACGAACGATGTGCTGAGCGTTCAGGCCGACCGTCAGCGCGGTATCGAGCGCGAGGAGGTCCTTGAGGATGAATTCGATAATGACGGCATCGAACGCAAGGAGCGCGAGGCTCAGATTGAGTTCCGCCGTGAGATGCGTCAGGAGCGTGCCATAGAGCGCAGCGAACGTAACGAGTCGATGCGTGATCTGAGCCGCGAGCAGCGCCGCAAAGAGATGAAGGAAGACCGCAAGAATTGGGAAAAGTGGTTTGAGGAAGAGAAGAAACGTTACGGCAAATGACGCCGTGGCGTGCGGCGGTGATTGAGGTTCGGAGATTTGGTACAAATATTATAATATCTGTGCATGAATGAATTAGCAGAAATGGTTTTGCGGTTGGCGCTCGCAGGGGTGCTGGGCGGAGTTATCGGAGCGGAACGCGAATATCGCGGCAAGGTCGCAGGTACGCGTACGCATCTTCTCGTTGCGCTCGGTTCCGCGCTGATGCTGCTCGTCTCGCAGCACGGCTTTGGCGCGCAGGGCGATCCCGGACGTGTTGCGGCGCAGATCGTGAGCGGAATCGGCTTCATCGGCGCCGGAGCGATCATGGTCGACCGTAAGTCTGTCCATGGCCTTACCACCGCGGCCGGCATCTGGGTCGCTGCCGGAATCGGTATGGCAACAGCCGCAGGGCTTTACGGTCTTGCCATCGCCACCACCGTTCTTGCGCTTGTCGGTCTTGAGGTTTTCGGAATCATCCTTTTCAACGACCGCCGCCGCCGTCAGGATAAAGGCGAACAAAATGAGATTAGCGATGGTTAAACGCGTTATTCTTTGGAAGCTCAAGGAAGAGATTGAGGACAAAGCAGCAGTGAAGTCCGGCATCAAAGCTGGGCTGGAAAGCTTGAAAGGCGTCATTCCAGGTCTGGTGAGTGGTAGGGCGCGTTCTCTGAACGCGCCGCTAACCACTCACCACTAACGACTAGCCACTAACGACTCACTCTCCGAAGGAGATGGAGCGCGTAAGCACGGTGCCGTCGGAGAGCGTGAGCTTCACGGTTGCACCTGCGTCGAAGTCGAGGCTGGAACCGGCTTCGCCGCACTTGTCGCGCATTCTCGTTATGAGCATGGTCGCGTCTATCGTAACGAGCGTATCGGTTGCCGTGAAGTCGGGGTCGGTGTGGACGTGGATCATGTC
>JAGBFY010000450.1 GCA_017936245.1 Kiritimatiellia bacterium | reverse complement strand
GCCGGGATGGCATCACGGCACAAGGATGCGCATGAGGTGATTGAATTTGGAAGCAACGAGACAGTAGGCTATTCGTCGCATGGTTGGCGGCTTGCAGATGCACAGAGGAAAAAAGCGGTTTGGTGTAGGGCAACAGGGGTGATAACAGGGGTGATAACAGGGGTGAACCCGAAAATCTTAGGGCAACATAGGTAGTCAACTATGCAAAACTTCAATTTTAGGGATTTCATCAATTTCACGAGATTGAATCCAAGAGCCGAGAGCATGGCGTTCAGTTTGTCGCCAAGCGCTCCGCCGAGCCTGTTGCGTTCCATGTAATGATCGCTCTTGATGTGGCCGATGACGCGCTGTCACCTGATTTTTCCAATGGAAGCTTATCGCCGGTGCGTTGGTATACCTGAAGTTCAAATTTAGGGACTGTCACGAATATCTGGTCGAATATGTCCGTTTGGATGTTTTCGTACTCGACCCAGTCGCGCGTCTTTGTGAATGCATAGACTTCAACTGGGATGCCAGTATCTCCGGCTTCGGTTTGGCGTACCATGCATGTCAATTCCTGCGTGATGTTCTTGTTGGACTGGAGCATGCGCCTGAGCCAAATCTCGAATGCCGCCAGATTTGATACGGGGGTGTCTTCAGCTTTGAGCAGGCCTTGATTTATGAGCGACTTGCGCATTTCAGGTGAGATTTCCTTGACCGACGTTACGCTGATCCATACAGGGCGCTTGATGCGGCGGCCTTTCGATGTGGACATGTATCGCCAGTTTATGAATGAATCGCTGATGAGAGCGGAAGAGGGGATCATTGTCACGGTGTTGTCGAAGTTCTGTACCTTCACGGTGGTCAGGGCTATGTCTATCACATTGCCGTCGGCGTTGTATTTTGGCATGGTGATCCAGTCTCCGACGCGCACCATATCGTTCTGCGATACTTGAATCCCGGCGACCAGCCCCAGAAGAGAGTCGCGGAAGATCAGCATGAGCACTGCGGTCAGTGCTCCGAGACCGCTAAGTACGAATGCCGGACTCTTGCCCATTAATTCTGATGCCACTATGATCCCCGTCGTGAACCACAGCAGTATTTTAGTCATCTGCGACAGGGTTTTTGATGCAAACGCCTGTCCGTGGGCATGGGCACCAGCCGTTTCGCGAAGCCAAGTGATCGCACTTGAAATGGAAGAGGTGAAGAGTAATACCGTGGCGATGTACAGAATGCGTGACATCGGTTTAGAGATTACTGGATAGGCATTTGCCGTATCAGGAAGCCAAGCGAACAGGAACCATGCAAAGACGGTCCACGTTATGGTACGGATCAAGGTCGCAGACTTTTTCTTTTGGGATTCAGCTACATCTATCTTGCCTATGAGACGCCGCGCAACACCTGAAAGAGTTGCGCAAATCCCTCCGCCGACGCCAACTGTGGCAGCTGCGCACAATGCAGATGCGGTCGCTTTGGCTACAGCTGCGTCCAAGCCGGATGCCATTGCCCATTTGTGAACCATGTTCCATATTGCTTCCATTGCTTGCCTCTTTGTTTAAAATTGAGTCTAGTATATCACAGGTGTGGTATAATTTGGAGCTGTGAAAAGCGAGAGGAAAAGAACTGTTGATCCAGCATTGTTTGCGGACGATCCGGACTGGGCTTCATGCGTTCCGGAACTGATGTCTGGCGGCAAGAAGTGCGGTATGCCGGATCATGAGGACTGCTCGCCACTCGATGTCGATAGCGTAGCCGGAAATCTCATGCCTGGCGGAACACTCGGCTCAATGGCCGGCTACGAGGCGCGCCCCGGACAGATCGACATGCTAAAGGCCGTGGTGCGCACGTTCAACGCCCGCGAACATCTCATGATAGAGGCCGGCACCGGAGTCGGCAAGTCGCTTGCGTATCTTGTGCCTTCCATAAACTGGGCGGTTCTAAATGATACGCCTGTCGTCGTTTCGACCGCTACGCGCAACCTCCAGAGCCAGCTGATCTCAAGCGACATCCCTCGCGCTGTGAAGACGGTCAAGGACGAGGTGCGCGTCGCTCTTCTCAAGGGGCGAGGAAACTATCTCTGCCTTCGCTCGCTCGGCGACCTGATGCGTGACGGCTACTACGCTATGACAAAGGAGGAGCGCGAAGAGTTTGGCGGTGTCGTGGATTGGCTTCACGATTCCGGTTGCGATGGAGATCTGGATTCGGTTGATGTTCCTCTTCTGCGCAGCAGGCTCGTTTGCCTGGGTGAGGATTGCGGTGGCAGACGCTGCCCATACAGTTCCAGATGCTTCATTCGTAAGGCTCGTGAACATGCCCTGCGAGCCCATCTTGTCGTTGCGAACCATGCGCTTGTGCTTGCCGAGGCTTCGAGCCCCGGAAGCGGAATCCTCCCGGCGTACGGAAGGCTTGTGTTCGATGAGGCGCACAACCTTGAGGATATCGCCACGGAATTCTTTTCGTTCGAGTTCTCCCGAGAATCTCTCGCACAGCTGATGAACAGGATTACGCGCCGCCGTCGCGGTGATCGCGGACGCGAGAAGGGGGTTCTCGGCTCGATTCAGCGCCAGCTGGACAACGGTGCACTCGCAAATGCCGCCGACGCTTCGGCGATCCGTGAGCTCGTGCAGATGGCGCGTACCGCAACCGTATTCGCCCAGCTCGAAGCGGATGCTTTGCTCGATGTTGCGGCGAATATGTTCAACCCCGCCGCAGGTTCCGAGATGATCCGTTACCGTAGGGTGCGCACCGGTGAGAATGAATATGGCCCGCGTCAGTATTCGCTTCATGGTCTTTTCAAGGACTATGCGTCCATCCATTGGGATGAGGGTGCTCTTTCGTCCGCGCTTCTGAAGTTTGAGGCGAAGCTTGCCGACCTGGCGGATGCGCTCATGAACATCTCAAAATATCTTGGCGGCGCAGCAGAGGAAGGGGAGCTTAATTTCTTTGGCGATCTTTCCGTTCAGGCGCTGACAGTTGCGGATTCTGTGAGGAAGTATCTCGCGGATACGAAGTTTGTCCTTCTTGGCGGCGATCCGCAGCGCGTCTATTGGATAGAGCGCATGAAGAGGCAGGGCGGGAAAGGCGAGAGGCACATCGAGATGCGTCTTGTCGCCGCGCCATTGAGCGTTGCTGAAGAGATGCGCAAGTGCTTCTATGAAGTGAAGGATTCCGTCGTGCTTTGCTCCGCAACGTTGAGAGTGGGGGATAAGTTCGATTACATGGCGAGAAGGCTTGGATGCACTCCGCGTGAGGGCTCGGACGGCTCCGATTGCCGTACGCGCAGGCTTGTGGCGTCGTCGCCGTTCGACTATTTCCGGCAGGCGCTTGTGATGGCCACGGACTTTCTTCCGGATCCGGCGTCTGACCCGCAGACATACGCGGAGGAGCTCGCCCCGTTCCTGGCCCGGCTTTTCGACGCATCCGCAGGTCGCGGGCTCGTGCTGTTCACGGCGTATGACATGATGCGAAAGGTGGCGGAGCTGGCGCGTCCGCTGTTTGAGGTTGTCGGTCTGGAACTTTGCGTGCAGGGGGAGGGGATGTCGCGCGAGTCGATGGCGGCTAGGCTGAAGGCTGGCGGCAGGGTTGTGCTTTTCGGTTCTCAGAGCTTCTGGGAGGGCGTGGATGTTGCGGGTGACGCGCTTTCGTGCGTTGTTCTTGCGCGTCTGCCGTTCCCGCAGATAGGGGAGCCGGTCACGGAGGCTCGGAGCGAACAGATCGAGGCCTCCGGCGGCAGCTCATTCCGAGACTACATGATTCCCGAGGCGGTGATCAAGTTCAGGCAGGGGTTCGGACGCCTCGTGCGCACGAAAAGTGACAGAGGCGTGGTTGTCGTAACAGATCGGCGCATCGTTTCCAAGAATTACGGAGCAATCTTCCGCAAGTCGATCGCTGCATCTGTTCATTCCGTATCTTCCGTAGACTATGTCCTTACCAATACATACGAATTTCTCGATTTCCCTCACGACAGAACTTGATGCCATAAAGAAGGGGACGGCGCGTTCAGTGAACGCG
>JAGBFY010000449.1 GCA_017936245.1 Kiritimatiellia bacterium | reverse complement strand
TGCCCCACTGAGTGCCTGCGACATGGCGCAGGCGGGCGCAGACGAGCATCAGCGCGGAGTTGCCGTCGGGGAAGGTTCCGACCACGCGGGTACGCCGCCGGATCTCGCGGTTCAGACGCTCAATGACGTTGTTTGTGCGGATTCGCGTCCAATGTTCAGCGGGGAAATCGCAGTAGGTCAGCGTTTCCTCAACGCCGTCCTCTACCTTCTTTGCCGCCTCTTTTAATTTCATCTCGCGAAGCTCGGCAATGACGGCTCTGGCCTTTTCCCTCGCCGCCTTCTTGCTCTCCTGGGCGTGGATTGCTTTAAGCATCTTCGCTACCAGTTTCACCTTCGAACGAGACACGACGGAAAACACATTGCGGTAGAAATGTACTGTGCAACGCTGGTATTTCGCATCCGGAAACACTTCACCGACTGCCTCCAGCATGCCTAGACATTTGTCGCCCACGATCAGCTTCACGCCCTCCAGGCCGCGTCCTTTCAGCCACTGAAAGAAGCTGACCCAGCTGGCCTTGTCCTCTTTCATGCCCTCGGCAGCCCCCAGAACCTCTCGATAACCGTCCTCATTGACCGCAATCGCCACCAGAATGGCCACATTTTCGTACTCTCCGCCCCAGTTGCGGCGAAGATAGATGCCGTCCACGTACACATACGGATATTTTCCACCCTGCAGCGGACGGTTCCGCCAGTCTTCGATGTGGACATAGGCCTTCTTGTTCAGTTCGCTGATCGTCGCAGGCGACACCTTGCTGCCCCAGAGGGCTTCGGTGATGTCCTCGACGCGGCGCACAGACACGCCGGCGAGATACATCTCGATGAGCGCCTCTTCGACGCTGCTCTCGCGGCGGCGGTATCGTTCGATGATCGCCGTCTCGAAGGATACGCCCTTCAGACGCGGAACGTGCAGTGTGACATCGCCGGAGGTTGTGGTCAAGTTTCGGTCATAGTGGCCGCTGCGGTAGCCCTGACGGGATTCGTTGCGCTCGTATCTCGCCGCCTGCGTCAGCTTTTCGGCTTCCGCTTCCAGAAGCTCGTTCAGCGTTTCTTCCACGCTTCCGCGTACAAGTTCCCGAATTTGACCCTTGATTACTTCCTCGTTCAGTGTTACAATCTTCTCAGACATGGTCCCCAGGCTCCTTTCGAATGGTGTGTCGCGACTTCATTCTAACAGATGCCTGTGAATCATGTCTATTTCTTTTTGCGCAACTTATTGTACCTTATCGCTCTTCTCTGTGACGCATGATGGCTTCGAGATCAAGGCCGGTGGATTCATCCTCCAGGAATCCTTTTAGCCTGAGCTTGTCCATCGGTCTGTCGTTGAGCACCTGGGGTTCACGGGTATCCCTAACCTCCTCGGCAGACTCTGGGAAATGATAACGCCAATGATCGTATTCTTCCTTGGTGATTTCATCGTTATGGAATTTCTGCGCTTCCTTTTCCCACGAATTCATCGCTGTTCGCAGCCAGTCCGGTGCATTGCGGTTGAGATACAGACAGGTACGGCCTTCAAACTTGCCGATTGTAATTCCGTGAGTATCTTCCAGCGTGAACAGGGTATGCATCAATCCATCCTTGCTGTCGATGTCCGGCACATCCAATGCGTGCGGAGAAACATCAAAGATTTTCGCCATAGCGGTAATCAGGAAATCTTTAGGGGTACGGGTTCCCTTCTCATATTGTGCGATTCGGATATCGGCGGTATTCTCTGGGAAACCAAGTTCCATGCCCAGACACTTCATGGTCATATTGCGAAGCTTTCTAAAATAACGAATTCTCTCACCGACTGCCAAAAATAATCACTCCCTGCACTTATCATTCATTGATGCAATTGTAGCACGGATGATATGATAAGTCAAGAAAAATTAAGCAAAAAAGTTTATGCAAAACTATTGAAATAGCATATACGCTTAGTATATAATGCAACTAAGCAGAAATGCTAAGTGGAAAGAAAGAAGGAATGCCATTGACGAACAACACTTTCATGAGAGTGGAAGAGGTGGCGCAGGTACTCGGAGTTTCCGTATCTTACGCATACAAGATCATTCAGAAATTGAATGCGGAGATGCGGGCGATGGACTACTTCACCATCAGCGGCCGGATCAACAGGAACTACTTCATGGAGCGGTTCCAATACGAGAGACAGAAGGGAGAGTGATGATATGTCGGTCTATAAAGAGGAAAAGACGAATACCTGGCGCGTGATCTACCGGTATACCGACTGGAACGGAGAACGCAAACAGTCTCAGCGACGTGGCTTCCCAACCAAACGGGAAGCCCAGGCTTGGGAGAGAGAACAACTGAATAAGAAATCGGGCAATCCGGACATGACCTTCGCCAGCTTCATAGAGCTGTACAAGGCGGACATAAGGCATCAGGTAAACGAGAACACGATGCAGACCAAGGAGCATATCATCCGAACCAAGCTGGTTCCGTATTTCGGAAAGCGCAGGCTAAGCGATATCACATCCAAGGATGTGTTGAAATGGCAGAACGAGATGATCGACTACCGGGATGAGAAAGGAAAACCCTACTCACCGGTATACTTGAGATCGCTCAACGCCCAGCTCAGCGCCATCCTGAACCACGCCGTGAAGCATTACAACCTGAAGGCCAATCCGACCCGCAAGGTTCGCTATATGGGCAGAAAACAGAATAAGGAAATGCTGTTCTGGACGAAGGAGGAATATCTGAAATTTGCCGAGGTGATGATGGATAAGCCTGCCGCCTATTACGCATTCGAGGTTCTCTACTGGTGCGGCATTCGCGAGGGCGAGCTGCTTGCTCTCACACCGTTGGACTTCGATCTGGATAAGGGCACAGTTTCTATCACAAAATCCTATCAGCGGATCAAAGGCCAGGATGTAATTGGTCCTCCGAAGACGGAGAAGGGAAACCGCGTGATCCAGATGC